>DATCYX010000167.1:0-2035 GCA_036526235.1 Anaerolineales bacterium
CCTGCGGTGGCGCCCATACTCAATAGCCGATAAGATACTCAAGATCAATACGAGGGGCAACACAACACCAAGGCTTACCTTGATGCGCAAACTCTGCCTAAAAAACCGGTAAATTGGAGTGCCTTTCGACATAATCTAATCTGAGCATGAATTATAGCCTACCTACAGAATGAGGTAAAGTCGAAGCAAGGGCTGGCAATAAGCACGATATGTGGCTGGTGCGATCATCTCCTTCGAGAATGGGCGAGCCTTTCTGCCCGGCAATGATAAACCCATCCGCTTAATATATCCCTTACAGAAATCTCAGAATCCATAATAGATTAATTGAATTACAATAGTCCAGTTACCTTCTAATTCTGGATGGGAAATTTCGTGAAAAAGTCTTTGTTCTCTCGTTCACTCGTTCCGATTCTGGTCATTGGTTTTATCCTGGCAGCATGCACAGCCACTGGTCCTACGGCAATGCCCGCGCAGACTACGACACCTGTCCCCACACCCACAAGTTTACCACCCACGCAAGCTCAGCTGCCAACGCCGACTGCATCTCCAACTCAACCTCCACCACCCACCCCGACACCCACGCAAGAACAACTCTCGTCTACGGCATTCCCAACGATAGCAATTTCCCCAACACCGCTGGCTACCAGTCCCACGGCACAGGAATGCGAGGAGAAAGCCGGTTTCTTTGGAGACTTAAACATCCCAGACGGCACTTTCTTTCAGCAGGATGAACATTTTACAAAAACCTGGCGCTTCCGAAACGAAGGCACCTGCACCTGGACCACCGATTACGAGCTGGTTTTCCACTCTGGCGAAATCATGAGCGGTCCGCTCAATCAACCCTTCCCCACCACGGTTCCTCCGGGAGGGATCGTTGATATTTCTGTGGATCTCGTCGCTCCAAGCCGTGGCGGATTGCACCAGGGCTTCTGGTGGTTTGAGGACTCAAGTGGGCAGCGTTTCGGAACTGGCAGCAACCGCGCCATCACTTTCTGGGTACAGATCAACGTCCGCTTTCTCGACCAAAATGACCAGCCGCCCGGCGATCCTGGCTCGAAACCACCCCCAACACCTCCCGCCGGCTGCTCAGCCCAGCGCGATACGACGGTTGAAGCACAGGTCATGTCTCTAGTCAACCAGATTCGCCAGAATAACGGCCTGGCTTCCTTCAACACATCCTCGCCATTATCAGAAGCCGCGTATGTGCACAGCCGAGACATGGCTTGCAACCGCTTTGTTGATCACAGTGGCTCAGATGGCTCGTCCTGGTATGATCGCATCCGCGCTCAGGGGTACGCTTTCAGCAACGCCAACGAGAATATTTATGTCGGCTTTCCAGAGTTCGGCGGCACCGCCGAAGGGGCTGTAAACTGGTGGATGAACAGCCAGGTGCACCGCGACAATATTCTCAAAGCCGATAACGTCGATGCCGGCGTAGGCTATGTGTACGATCCAAATAGCCAATGGGGGGGCTACTACACGATGGTTTTCGCCCGTCCATAGATAAATGTTATTCGCAGCTCCAATAGAATATCCGGCGACCAGCTGGATTATCGAAAAGATTTGATCTATCTTGAGGGGACACAGCAATACAAATGAAGAGCGCTACAGGCTGTGTGTTGACTCGTTAATCAGCCCTGGACTTCCAAAATTTCCATAAACATCTGACAAATTTCTGAAATCAATCTTTATCCCTTACATTTGACTGGGGCGACTGTAACATTAGGGATGTTTACCCGTTGTATTAATCAACAATTAAGTACACCGCGATCATGCGAGGGATCCTGAATTCGATCGACAACTTGCCTGTGATGCTCTAATCAGAGCAACTATTCCGGCAAAATTTGGATCAACAAGTTGAAACGATGAAAAGGGAGGTATGTAGAATTTTCGAAGTAGCCTTTACTTGATCACCAAAACCAGCAAAGTGAGCAGAGAATCGATGACCGGATTTGGTCGCTTATCCTATCTCAACAGGTAGGTGAGGTCAGCGAGGAGCCAGTAGCGAAACCACCCCTAAGGTGGATTTTACTTT
>DATCYX010000168.1:0-4825 GCA_036526235.1 Anaerolineales bacterium
GCATCATCATTTGCACCCAATGTTTGCAACCATCAATGAAACGCGTACTCTTGCTTGTCTTCTCGATTATCCTGCTCGGCGCAGCGACTTTAGCATCCGTTGGGGCGGGAGCTTCGCTAACCTCTCAAACCCTTCCCAACGGTCTAGCTATCCCCACGGGTTTTGAGAAGGTCACCGCCGTCTATGGCGCCCAGCTCTACCGTAAGGACTACCAGGGCGGTAACCCCGACTTCGTCCAGGTGGTTGACCTATCTCTGGGAGCGGAAATCGAGCTACTTCACGGCTCAATCAAAGAGAAGCGGGAGGGACACGGCGCTTATGGGGGTGACGACCCGCGCATTCTTTCCCGTTCACTGCAGCAATACTGGGATGAATTTACCGCAAACCACGCCAACCCGTTTTGCGTGGTCAATGGGCAGTTCTTCTACATGCCAGAAAGCCCTACGCGTTTGCCGTTCCCTCTCAAGGTGGACGGACAGATCGTTAGCGATGGCTTTGGAAAGCAGCAATTTCCCGGTCAAAAGCTGATGCTGGAGCTTTGGCGTGGTCGGGCCGATATCCGCCAGCTCTCTAAAGCAGCTCTGTATAGCTCGACTGCCCCAAACATTGTCGCTGGCCTAGCTGAGGATGCTCGCAAAGCGATCAACAAGTATGTCGGGAGAACCTTTATCGGCGTGGTCGACAAAGATGGCGATGCCCGCTACGAAACTGTTTTGGTCTTCACCACCCGCTCCGCCCGCCAGGTAGACGCGGCCGAGGTGCTGCGCAGCTTTGGGGCGCAGAAGGTTATGATGCTTGACGGGGGCGGCTCCACCCAGATGATCTGCATGGACAAATCGTACATCGCCTCAGAGCGCCTGATCCCCCAAGCCCTGGGCGTGCAAGGGGGCGTGCCGCCATCTCCGTCCAACAAGAAGGCGCAAATCTCTTCCGCTGAAACGTCTAGCTCAGCTGAGGCTGAAGATTCACCACAAGCCAATCCAGTACAGGTCGCATCAGAGCCGAGTGAGCCTGCCCAGGTTGGCGCATCCCAAATCGCGCTCGCCCAGCCATTATACGACTTGGGGAATATCTTATGGGTTCCAGGCATGATGCTCCCTGCCATGGCGTTCATCCTCCTGCTTGTGCTCAGGACGAGATTCAATTAGCCACAAGCCGAGAAGAGTGGAAAAAGTAGACATGTCGCGATTATTATTATCCTTGATAGTCGCGACCCACATGCTGCTGAGTGCAACGGTTGGTTGCTCAAGGATCGAGCGCCTTCCACAAGCAGCTCACGAGGCAGTTATTGACCAGGCTAAAGCAGACTATGCAGGGTGGCTTGCCCCACCAGTAAGCTTTGACCAGCTCCAAGAGATCAGTATCCGCCGCGCGTGGCGCGCCAAGGACCTACCCACAGAATATCCCCTTACAGATGATAACCCTACCATGTGGTGCGTGGAGCTGGTGATGTCTGGGCAGCAGATGGGCTCCAGGGTAGAGGCAAGCGAGATTTGGGTTGCCACAACCCAGGGTAGCGACGACCCACCTCAGTGGATGGCGGCCGCACTGAGAACTTTTTCTTCTCTGTCACCGTATGAGCGATGTGGTCAAAATCCTTAATGCGAATACGCAGGTTGGGATAATCTTTTAAAGACGCGTATTGCTTGATGAAAGCTTGAATGAGGATAGATATCATGAAACTTACACAAATGTTCCCAAAACGCTACGCAACCGGAGAGGACTTGCAAGGGAGAGCCATCACTCTGACTATCGCCAGTATCAGCCGCGAAAAAATGCACCCCCAGGCTAACGCCCCCGAAGTTGAGAAATGGGTGGTGTATTTTGAGGAGGCGAAGAAGGGCGTTGTGCTCAACCGCACGCTGGCTTACCAAATCGCCGAATTCCTGGGCAGCGAGGAGACAGACGATTGGATCGGGAAAAGGATCACGCTCTTCCCACAGCCAATGACCGTGGCAGGTAAGAAAGTCACTGCCATCCGAGCCCGGGCAGTCAAGGGCGCTCCCGAGGCTTTAGGTGAAGCCATTCCTGCCGGCCTGGTAGAAGAGGATGAAGATGGGGAGGGGATTCCTGGGTAATATATCACGGAGTCTGGTTGGGCGGTCTGGGCGAAGCACTGATCCATCTCCTCTTAACTCTCCAAACGCGCAACTTCTGAGATTATAATGAAGCCTAATGAACCCCAGAAGCGCTTGGTCAACCAAAAACTGGAGCGAATTATCCGTCAAAGGTCGCACCGCATGGCTTCAATGGATTATGCTGATCGTGGTAGGTCTTGCCATCGCTGTGCCTCGTCTAAAAGCCTTGAATCGCCTGGTCACGCCAGACGAACACCTGTGGCTGGCACGCTCTGCGAATTTTTACATGGCTATCAGCCAGGGCAAACTGGAGTGGACATACCTTAGCGAACACCCTGGTCTTACCGTGATGTGGGCTGGCACAGGTGGGTTCCTCGTCCGCTACCCGCAGTATCGGCATGATGGCCCCGACAGGGTCGACTCCAACGAATTCAATCGCTATATCCAAAATGCCAAAGGGGTCTCGGCGTTGGACCTCCTGGTAGCTAGCCGCGTCTTCATGATCCTTTGGCATACGTTGGTTCTACTAGTTAGCTTTTGTTATGCTATCCGCATCATTAGTCCATTTCCGGCATTAATCTCCTTCCTGCTGATTGCCTTCGAACCTTATCACGTAGCCTTGACACGCGTGCTCCACTTGGATGGTTTATTAGGCAACATGCTTCTGCTCTCCTTGCTAGCGATCATTTCATTTCTCCAGGGAAGACGAACCAGAGATTTGCTGGTTTCGGCTATCGCCGCTGGGCTGGGATTGCTGACCAAATCGCCAGGAATATTGATTGTGCCAGTTGTTGGCCTGTTGACCCTGTTTGCACTCCGGAAAGATGGATTGGGCAAACAAGAACGCTCGATTCCAAGGCTCATCGGGGGAACCATCCGAATTTCGGCGATCTGGGGTCTGGTCTTGATAATCACCTTTGTTGCCCTTTGGCCTGCGATGTGGGTCAGCCCTATTCAAACGATCAGAACAATTGTCGTTGAGGGCTGGACTCATTACGAAACAGAATCCAAAACGCCGCGCTTCTTTAATGGAGAGATCTTTACCAGCGATCAGTTCGGGATCAAATATTGGTATTTCTATCCGATCACCTTTCTTTTCCGCAGTAGCCCAGTTGTGTTGTTTGGTCTGATCCTATTAGCCTGGGCCATTTTAAAGAAGCGTCATCCGTTTGAATCTTCAAATATCCAGTTCGTCCTGCTAAGCTTGCTGCTCTTCATCGGAGTTTTCACTGCAGCCATGGCAACCAGCGATATCCAGCATGACCGGTATCTGCTGCCCATTTTTGCCCCCTTTGATATCATCGCTGGATTGGGTTGGTCGTCTTTGATTTTATCCTGGTCGAGGAAAACAACACGCGGTTACCAGCGTTATGCAGCCCCCATGGTTGCGTTACTCATCATCGCCTTTCAGGGCATGCTCTCATTGAGCGTCTATCCCTACTATTTTCCTTACTATAACCCCTTGCTGGGAGGCGCGCGCAAAGCCCAGGTTATTTTACACATCGGCTGGGGTGAAGGACTGGATCAGGCAGCGCAATACCTGAATAAAAAACCTAAAGCGGGCCAATTGGAGGTGGTCTCATATTATGCCTCGGGATGTTTCTCGTACTACTTTAACGGAAGAACCAGAGAGGTATCGTTTGCGAAGGGCATAACCGATGATGATTGGCAAAAGTTTCTTGCTTCGGATTACGTCGTAGTCTACATAAACCAACGGCAACGCGAAATTGCCTCCCCCATCCTAGATTACGTAGCCGACTTAACTCCAGAGTACACGGTCTGGATCAATGGTTTGGATTACGCCCAGGTCTACAAAATCCACGAATAGCTGACCCAAAATATTAACCCGTTCGACCCGGAATCTGTTCTTGCAAATTCGCTCCCGCCAATACTTTACGATAGCAGTAATCATCGTTATCAATATCGCCATCGGTTGCATAGTGGTAACAGATTACGGTGAATCGCGAGATGAGCACCTGCGCATTGACTACGCCGAGCGCTCACTGGCAGCATATACCCACGGCAAACGGGTAAGCGTAGACGAGAAGGGTCCCTCTTATGTCATGCTGGCACTGATCGGGTCTCGTGCGCTGCGCGCCGTTTGGGGCAGCCTGCAACCCATTGAGGCCTGGCACTTCATGCATTTCCTCTCTTTCTTGATGGGGATTTACTTCCTCTACTCCATCTGCCGCCATTATATGAGCGAGGGGGCCGCATTGGCAACTGTCCTGCTCTTTAATACCCAGCCGCTGCTCTGGGGTCACGCCTGGATTAACCCCAAAGACATCCCTTTTATGTCCTTCTTCCTGGGGAGCGTGGCGCTGGGAATACAGATGGCATCTCTAAGCGGAAGCGCCGCTCAAAGCTCAGGATATGCAAGCCGTGGTTCATCGTCGGCAGATCAAGCAGATTTTTCAAGCCTGGCTGATACCCTATCCACTGACTGGCATCACGCATCGCCCCGGAAACGCTATCTGCTGATCGGCGCTTGTGTTCTCCTGCTGGCGATTCTAGTTGGATTACTGCTCGCGGATGCCCCCATCCGGGATTGGATCGCCAACCTGGTTGCGCGAGCCTATTCCGACGGCAATTCCACCCTGCTCGGGCGTCTTTTCAACCGATTGGCGGAAAATACTGGGAGCATCCCCGTAGAGCTCTATATCCAGAAAAGCCAATCCGCCTACCGCAGGCTGTTAGCTGGTTATGCTATGGCTGTGCCCCTCCTGTGGCTGGCTTTGGCTGGGCTG
>DATCYX010000169.1:0-3860 GCA_036526235.1 Anaerolineales bacterium
GGTCGATGGTGCGCAGGCCGCGGATAAAGTGGGCTGGTGGATCGACATGGGTGCCCCATTGGCCCACATGGCAGAATTCTTGGGCGTAGAAGCCCGTGCCAAGTGTGCCCGGTCCCGGGGGTTGATCATCGTACCAGAAAAATAGCTCGCGCTCCTCATCGGGGAAGCCTGGCCAGTGTGGAATCCCTGGTTCAAAAGTATGGGTTAGATCGACGAATTCTTTCTTCTGAAGTATTTTCCAAATATCCCAGAGAGTGTCTTGTTTTTTTGCTCCAGCAGCTGCCACAAGGGCTACTGAGACGATGATTAGTAATAGGGTGAAAATGATACGCCTGTATTTCATTTTTTCCTCCATCAGTTATCTAATTGAAATAAGGATCAGGCGGAATATTACGGCAATGATATGTGATGTATCTCCTGGTCCCACCCAATTTGCCAACTCTATAAGATAGCATAGCAAATTTTAGATGAAATCTCAAGTATTTTTTATAATTCCTTAAAACGAGCGCTCGGTTTTGCCAAATAGCTACCGAGCGCAAGTTTCATTATGTAGATTTGTACTGGATTTAATAGATTATCTCGAACCTGTATGTTACAGCAGTAGTATTGAAATCGAAATTCAGGTTATATATTTTATAGTATAAAAACGACTTCGTGTACTTTATTGGGAAAATATCCCTATTTGGGCAAAGTGTCAATTGGCATAACCAGTTAATGACAGTTAGCACTATTCAAAGGCATTGTAGAATAAGATAATATAGGTTGGAATTGCATCGATAGGAGTTGCACAGTTGATGGATTTTGTGGAAAACGAATCTCCAAATTCCGCCCAACTGGGTATTTCTGGTTTAATAAACGATATCGACCAGGAGGTTGTTAATGCCTGTTAAGGGCTGGATCGTCGTGGACGATCTGTATTGCAAGGGATGCGAGCTTTGCGTTGATGCCTGCCCGCAGGATGTGATGGGTATCGACATGACCCGATTAACACCCAAGGGCTACCATCCTGCCATCCTCAAAGCTGAGGGCTGTACAGGGTGCGCGATTTGCGCGGTAGTATGTCCCGAGGCAGCGCTGACGGTTTATCGCGAGACCCCTGTGCGTGCTGCGAGAGCGGCGGCAGCTTAGGAGGACGTATGCCTCGAGAATTGCTTAAGGGAAACAATGCTATGGCCGAAGCGGCAATCCGCGCTGGCGTTGAGGCGTATTTCGGCTACCCAATCACACCTCAAACCGAGTTGCTGGAACATTTCTCCCAGCGTATGCCCGAGCTTGGGCGTGTCTTCCTGCAGGCAGAGAGTGAAGTTGCTGCCATCAACATGGTGTACGGAGCAGCCTGCACCGGGGCGAGAGTGATGAGTTCATCCTCCAGCCCCGGTGTAAGCTTAATGTTGGAAGGTATTTCCTACATTGCAGGGACAGAGATACCAGTGGTGTTAATTGATGTGGTGCGTGGCGGGCCTGGTCTGGGAAACATTGCCCCCTCTCAGGGGGATTACAACCAAATAGTGCATGGAGGCGGGCATGGCGATTATCACCCCATCGTGTTAGCGCCTGCCAGTGTGCAAGAGGCAATTGATCTGACGGTGCTTGCCTTCGACTTGGCAGATCAATATCGCACGATTGTGATCGTCTTAGCGGATGGAAATATCGGCCAGATGATGGAGCCGGCAGAGCTACCTCCCATGCGTCCATTGCGCAAGGAATATCCCGATTGGGCGGTACGCGGTGCCTCAGGCCGCGAGCGGCGCATTCTCACCTCGATTTACATCGATCCGAAAGATGAAGAGGTGGTGAACTATCGCCTGATGAAAGTCTGGAATCAAATCCAGGCCAATGAGGTGCGCTACAAGGAGTATTATCTGGATGACGCGGAGTTTGTCGTTGTGGGTTACGGCACCGCAGGGCGCGTTGCCCTGTCTGCAGTTAGAGAGGCGCGCAGTCAAGGGATCAAGGCAGGCTTATTCCGGCCAGTCTCACTCAGCCCCTATCCATATGCCCAACTGGAGGCCTTGACAGACCGCACCCAAGCTTTCTTGGTGACCGAAATGAACGGCGGTCAGATGCTGGATGATGTCCTCAAGGCGGTCAAGGGTCGCGTGCCAGTAGAGTTTTACGGGCGCATGGGCGGTATGGTCCCGTTCCCGGATGAGATTCTGGCGGAAATTCAACGCATCGCACAGGAGCCGCTATCTATCAAAGAAAATCCGCGCCTAGATTGGATGAAGCGTATTGCTGGAATCATCGACGCGGCTAGGTCAAGGAACTGAGGAGCTCTGCTAATGGAATTGTCAGCTCAGGCTCAAATTGTCTATCAACGCCCCGAATCTTTAGCTGATGTGCCATCCCATTATTGTCCTGGGTGTACTCATGGGATTGCACACCGCCTACTTGCAGAAGTGCTGGATGAGATGGGGGTGCGTGAAAACACGATTGGTGTAGCGCCGGTAGGCTGCTCTGTTTTTGCCTACAATTATTTTGATTTTGACTTTGTGGAGGCAGCGCACGGGCGCGCTCCGGCCATGGCAACGGGCATCAAGCGCCTGCTCCCCGAACGAGTGGTTTTTACATATCAGGGGGATGGCGACCTGGCGTCTATTGGCATGGCAGAGATTATGCACGCTGCAGGTCGCGGGGAGAATATCACCGTTGTTTTTATCAACAACGCCATTTACGGGATGACAGGGGGGCAGTTAGCTCCCACCACCCTTCCAGGCCAGAAGACGACCTCCTCCCCTAGCGGGCGCGATGTGGAGGTGATGGGCTTCCCTCTACGCATGTCGGAGGTATTATCGACACTGGACGGAGCCGGTTACATTGTGCGGCGAAGTCTGCATGATCCGAAGAATATCCGCATGGCTAAAAAAGCCATCCGTTTAGCCTTTGAAACGCAGAAGCGTGGGCTGGGGTTCTCAATGGTTGAATTGCTCTCTACCTGTCCGACGAACTGGGGTATTACTCCCTTAGAAGCATTGCGCTGGCTGGAAGAGCACATGATACCCGTCTATCCCATCCAGGACTTCAAAGTGTCCTCTACTATAGCCGGGCTGCGTATTTAGGGAGATGATCACGATGCAAACGGAAATTGTCATCGCGGGATTTGGTGGGCAGGGAGTACTGTTCGCAGGGCAGGTTTTAGCCTATGCCGCTATGGATAACGGAAAAGAGGTGACCTGGATTCCTTCTTATGGGCCAGAAATGCGTGGGGGCACCGCAAACTGCACAGTCATTATCGCTGATGAAGAGATAGGGTCGCCTCTGGTGCTCAATCCCAAGGCAGCCATTGTGCTCAACCTGCCCTCGCTGGATAAATATGAAAGCCTCATCCTTCCGGGGGGTGTCTTGGTAGCCAATGCCTCATTGATCAATCGTGGTCCATCTCGGAGTGATATCAAATCGGTTTTCATCCCAGCCAACGAGATTGCCGAATCGATTGGCAACAAACGCTTGACCAATATGATTGCACTCGGGGCTCTGCTGGGCGCGATGCCGATTCTCTCATTGGATGCCATCGATCAGGCGCTCAAAGACCATTTACCAGACAGGCATCGCAAAATGTTGCCTGAGAATTTCAAGGCACTGCGCCAGGGGGCAGAGTTTGCGCTGAAAACGCTAGCTGATGTGATTGCACCCTCGTAAGGATTAGATTGGCATAGTGGAGTCTGTAATGGCAGGAAGGCGCTACAACAGACCCTAATTCTGCCTTTTTTGCTTCATTTACCCCCTTTCCTAATGTGTCAAGATGGCTTTTTTGTGCTATCACGATTTGGTGATAGAATTGAAAACTTGAGGATTTATGCTTTTCACGTATTTACCAAGACCATACCTGTATCCTTTTTCTCATCTCAGTTAAACCGCAA
>DATCYX010000170.1:0-7875 GCA_036526235.1 Anaerolineales bacterium
ATGTTAGATCAATTCCAAGATGCGGCTTGTGCGGCAAGAAAAAGAACTTAACCAAAACTAAATGTTGCAACCAATGGATATGTGATGACGAGGATCAATATGTTATGTTTTCTTATGCGCGAAATAGCTGCTTCCGTAACCATCGCCGATACACGTTGTGTGGTTATCATTTTGTAGAAAATCATACTGGAGATTGGAAAACATGTTCTCAGTGTCGAGAAGACATTGAAACTGAAATGTATGTCTACTATGGCACGAACGAATACAACTTTGAGAAATTGGAGAATCCACCAAAATTTAAACCATCTCGGTGCACAAAATGTAGGAAGGTTATCTCTCTAAGCGAAGATGCATATGTGATGAAAGGTGGAAGATATTATTGTATGGATTGTTCAGATTTCAAGTTTTAAGGGATGACGCCTGCCTGGTTCTTGACTCGGAAGCGCGCTATGCTGAAGCTCGCTTAGGCTTGTGCATATTAAATGGCCTTCAATGGATGCCAGAGAAATAATTACCTTTGGGGTGCTGTGTTTTGGTCTGGTCGCGTGCAGTAATGCTTCTTTATTCGATCAAGCTCCTCCACCTGATACGAGAGTCTACATGACCAAAGACGATGCTGATAGCCAGGTTCCGTTCATTTGGATCGAGCTTCCCTCCAAGCTTGAGATCGATCGCAATGACATACGGGTGTTCATGGCTCGTAGGGATCCTCCAGGCATGCTAGTACCTACGGAGACTGAGCTACCATGCATAATTCAATCTGCAAATGAGCATGTTGAGCTGCGCCCCGTGGCATTGCCTTTCATGTATGATGGTCATCAGCTGGTCGGGAGCTATGCGTGGCTAGCATGCGCGTCATGCGTTGAATGCTATATGAACTGGGAGACTACGCTGGAGATGGTGGCGACTTTGGAAGAGGACATGATGACCTTCTCATTTGGTGTGCGTCACATGGGGCACAATATCCAGGAAGATTACCTTCGCATTGAGCTTGAGCAGGCAAGCCCCACTGCGAAGGAGCCCGGAATCCAATGTTGGAGCGCAGAAAACTGCAAGCAAATGGAATTCGCAAGATAACCTGCTTGACGTTTCCCTCTTTATCCTTTAAGATACACTTCGCACAAACATTCTAACTTTACGTGCGGAGTGCGAAGTTATCACGTATCACATTGCATGTGTTATGTCTTTCGGCGCGTGGCACATGGCATTTGGTACGTTAAATTTGAAACGGGAGAACGGATTATGGAACTAGGGCTGGTCCGCCAAATTGACATCGACGCTGAGATGCAGCAAGCCTACCTGGATTATGCCATGAGCGTGATTGTAGCGCGCGCCTTGCCCGATGCGCGCGATGGTCTAAAGCCGGTTCACCGCCGGATTATGTATGCCATGTATGATATGGGACTGCGCTCAGACTCAGCGTATAAAAAATCAGCCCGCATCGTAGGTGAAGTGTTGGGTAAGTACCACCCGCATGGCGATATGGCGGTATATGAAGCCATGGCGCGCATGGCGCAGGATTTTTCCATGCGCTGTCTCCTGGTTGATGGGCAGGGCAACTTTGGCTCTGTGGATGGCGACCCACCGGCTGCCATGCGTTACACCGAGGCAAGATTGGCGTCGCCCGCCCAACATATGCTGGCAGATATTCAAAAAAATACGGTGGACTTCGAGCCGAATTTCGACGATACCCTTAACGAGCCCACGGTGTTACCCGCTGCGATTCCAAACCTGCTGGTGAACGGGGCTACAGGTATCGCCGTAGGGATGTCCACCAGCATCCCACCCCACAATTTGAGTGAAGTGATTGATGCCTTGAAGTACCTTCTGGGAAATTGGGAGCGTTTGGATGATATCGACCTGGAAGACCTGATGCGCTTCATCCAAGGGCCCGATTTCCCCACCGGAGGGGTCATTATTCAGGAGGGCGGCGAGGAGACTCTGGCGACCGCCTATGGCTCGGGGCGAGGACGTGTGATGGTGCAAGCGCGGGCGCATTTGGAAGAGATGGAGCGCGGGCGCAACCGAATCATCGTCACCGAACTGCCGTATATGACCAATAAATCAACGCTGATCGAGCGCATCGCTGAATTAGCGCGGGATGGAAAACTGGAAGGGCTAGCCGATCTGCGCGATGAATCTGATCGGCAAGGCATGCGCATCGTCATCGAATTAAACAAAGCCGCAGATCCAGAGACAGTGCTACGTGACTTGTACAAGTACACCCCCATGCAGTCTACCTTCAGCATCATCATGCTGGCGCTGGTAGAGGGTGAGCCGCGCATGCTAACCTTAAAACAGGCTTTGCGCTTCTACCTGGAACACCGCCTGGAAGTCATCCGGCGTAGGAGCCAGTATGATCTAGATAAAGCACGCCAACGGGCACATTTGCTTGAGGGCTTGCGCATTGCCCTGAAGAATCTTGATGAAATCATTGGCTTGATCCGAAAAGCCCCAGATGTTGAGACAGCGCGAGGGCGGTTAATTAGACGATTCAAGTTAAGCGATCTTCAAGCCCAAGCGATCCTCGATATGCAGTTGCGCCGTCTGGCAGCACTGGAACGCAAGAAAATCGAAGAGGAATACAAAGAGATTCTCGCGCAGATCAAAGAGTTGGAAGGGCTATTGCGTTCGCCGAAAAAGATGCGCCAGCTTTGCGCAGATGAGCTGCAGGCAGTCAAAGATGCATATGGCGACCGTCGCCGCACGCAGATCGTACAATTAGAAGCGGGAAGAGAGAAGCGCTCTCTATTGACTATTGAAAACCTTGCCCCAGAGAAGACTTCCTGGCTTGTGGTGACCACCGATGGGCTGCTCTCTCGTACACTGGAGGACAAAGTTCCCCGCCAAAGCGGCAATGATGCGCCGAACTGGCTGCTACGTGTGAATACCCGTGATACGCTTTACCTGGTCTGTGAGCAAGGGGAGACTGCTGCAGTACCTGTCCTTGCTATCCCTGAGGCGGATAAACCCTCCGAAGGCGTGATCTACAGCAAGGTTTCTGCCTTGAAAGACGAAAACAAGCTGGCGGTTTTATTTACCTTACCACCAAAAGGTGAGCGCGCCGACGACTGGTACGTGATCACTGCCACCCGTAAGGGTATGGTCAAGAAATCTGCGATTAACGACCTGCCTGGCACATCGGCAAATATATTTACTTTGGTAAAAGTCAATGAAGGCGATCGTCTTGGATGGTTGCAGCTGACGAATGGGGGCAAGGAAGTGCTATTGGTGACAGCTTTAGGTATGGCCATACGATTTAATGAAGACGAGGTGCGACCGATGGGGTTGGTTGCGGCTGGGGTAATGGGGATGAAGCTCCAGTCAAAAGATGAAGTAGCAGGTATGGAAATCCTGCCGCAGCCAGGCGAAGTTTTTATTGCAGTCTCGGATGGCAGCGCCAAGCGCGTCGCGCCTGCTCAATTCCCTAAGCAAGGGCGGTATGGGCAAGGGGTGGTCGCCTGGAAACTACCTGGAAAAGCGCGCGTGATCGGCTTGGCGGTGGGCAAAGGTACGGCACGCGTCACCCTACACTTGAGCAAGCTGGCTCCTAAGATGTCGCGGTTAGATGAAGCCCCATTGCAGAGCAGGGTGGCACGCGGTGCCAGGATACAGGAGCTTAAGCCTGGAGAGCAGGTGTTACGACTGACAGTGCCCTGGGATGTGGAGCGCCCCATAGCAGGAGTTAAAGCAAAGGTTGGCAAGCGGGTTCGACGATCGACGGCAGAGTCCACATCGTCCAGATCGGCAAAGCCTGCTCCCCGCAAAAGAGGCCCGTCCAAGGCTAGCCAGGCTGAGGCTAAACCAGTCAAGAGCAGATCGAAGAAACCGTCTACTCGCTCAGGCAGCGCTAAGCCAGCTCCCGCCAAGCGAACCCAACGGAGAAGCGGGCCAAAATAAAGCTCAGTTGTGAGGATCTGGTCTAGGTGATTGAGAAAGAACTGAAGTGGTAAGCGATCTTGCCTTCGATCAGCCCTAGTGTATCGCTGCCGTTGTTCACTTTACCCGCGCTCGAGGTCGCTGTCCAGGTGAAGTGGCGTGAGCTGCCGCTGCCCGAAAAACTAACCAGGGTAAAGCTGGCATTGGGCAGGAGTTGTGTAAACAGTGTTTGGTACCAGTTCTGAATGGCGACGGTACCCTGGATGGTGCGAGCGGCGGTGACATGCACTGCTGCTGGGGTATACAAGCCGACCACCTGGGCAGGGTTGTGCGTATTAAGTGCGGTAATATATTGTTCTGTAATGTCCGTAGGGGGTGGTGGGGGCGGCTCGGCGTCCCATTTATAATCTCGAATAGCATTCCAAACCGATGGCAGGTAGGTACGGCAATTGGCCCATTCCCAGAAGTTGGCTGCACTCAGATTGAGACTTTGCGCCGTGCGCAGAAATTCCGTCACGTCTGATGCGGTGGCAGCCCAGCTACCCGATTTATATGCTGATCCGACCGGGATAATGGGACGAAAGGGGGTCATGGCTTGAAATTCGCTCACCGAGCGACGTAGCTGGTCACCAGGGTTGTGGGCGCTGACCCAGTACACCTGCGGCATATTATATGTGCACTTTTCCAGAAATTCCTTCCAGGGAAGCTGGGGATGATAGGATGGATAGCGGTATGAGCACAGTGCAATGGGGAAGTTGGGTAACGCCGAGCGCAGGCGACTCATGAATTGTGCTGCTGCTTTATCCTTCCCAGGTTGTTTATACTCGCCTTCGGCATCGATCACGTAGCCTTGCATATTGGTCTGCTGGATGCGCTGGATGGCTTTATTAGCTTCATCAATGGGCGAGTCGCCATACACATAATGCCATCCCCAGACCTGGATGCCGCGCGCCCGCAGCGCCTGGGCTACAGGCGGGACCAGATCCACACCGCTGGAATTAACGTTATAACTGTAGGTGCCATCGGCGATCTTGATCAGCACGTGACTCAAGTTAGCCTGGTCGGCTAGGGAGGCAATCGCCGAGGCGTTGCCGCCTTCCGTATTGCGAATTTGCCAGATAAAGAACCCTTTCCCCTTGAGTGGCATCTTATTCTGCCTGCCCGTCCATCGCCTTGCGCAACAGTCGCATAATTTTATCCTTTTGGGGCAGCAACACCTGTGCTCCACCGGCTGTTACGTATGGAGTGACCTTGCCCGAGCCGACAAAATAGTTCTTCACGCGTTTGCCATCACCCAGTTTAGCGGCAAGGGGCAGATAAGGCAGCAAATCGAATAGGTTCAGGTCCGTTTTTACGCTTTCGTCGTACAAGTCGTATAGTTCAGGGGCGCGTTGGATAGCATCCAGGCTCAGGAATTTGTTGATCAATGCTTGAAGTATCTCTTGTTGGCGGCGATTACGAGCAAAGTCGTTGCTGGTCTTTCGGGAGCGTACATACCAAAGAACCATATCGGCGTTCATCGTCCGCATACCGGGTTTGATGGTTGTCAGACGCCCGCGGTAGTAGTCTGATAATCTCTCTCCAACTTGGACATCCAAACCGCCAAGACTATCGACAACCCGCTTGAAGTTTGAAAACTCAATCAAGACGTAATGGTCCACCTGAACGCCGAAGTTATATTCGAAGGCGGCGGAAAGCTTGGAGAAACCTCCCCGCCCCCAAGCGGTATTGATGCGGTCCTGTCCATGGCCCGGGATAGTTATGTACAGGTCGCGCGGGAACGAGACCAGGCTAACCGTTCCTGCTTCGGGATTCAAACTAGCCAGTATGATTGTGTCGGTGCGAAATAGGCTGCCTTTGCCCCACCAGGAGCGCATGTCTGAACCAAGCAGAAGGATATTGGTTATGCCTTTGGGCTCTTCGATAGATCCAACTGGACCAAAATCGGTGGGTAGCGATTCGAATGTCAGAACTTCCGGCGTGGGAATTGGGGTTTCGGTGGGGATTTCCGTGGGCTCGAAAGCTGCTGTGGGCGGTATGGGTTGGAAGGGAGTGGGTGTGGCCGTGGCATCTGGCGGTGCCTCAAGCAGTGGGGGACGGGCAGTTTCGGTGGGGGGCAATACCGGCAGTGAATTGGGCATGCCAATTGCCCCGGGCATGAAGCAGGCAGACAGCGTGCTGGCTAATAGGGCGAGGATCAATAGGCGTTTCATAGTGGACATAGACCCAGTCTCATCATTAAGGATAGGGTATCGGAGGTTCTGTGCGGATGGGTACGAATTCCGTCACCACAGGGGGAGGTTCTGTTCGAACAGGTTGCGATTGTGTCTGGACGGGTACAGGTTCTGTAGTATCTGAAGGCGGTTCTGTGGTATCAGCAGGTGGCTCGGTAATCTGCGGTGGCGATTCTGTAGTTAAAACAGGTGGTTCAGTAGCTACAGGCACAGAGGTAGCTGTTCGTTTTGGTGTGGCGGTCGGCTTGGGAGTAATAGGAGGATACCCGGGCACGTAAATGATTTGCCCCACTCGGATCACGTCTGATGTCAGGCAGTTAGCTGCCATCAGTTCTCTGCTACTCAGCCCGTAGGAAATTGCGATGCGGAATATGGTATCGCCTCTTTTGACTTTGTAGGCGACCCACCTTGCTGGATGACCGCTGCAGCGTGACGGTGCGCGCGTGGCTTGCTTGCTTGTTTTCTTTTGCTCGGCAGCTGTAGGACGCAGGGTGCTGGTGGCGGTAGAAGTAGAGGTCTGTGTTGGTGGAGGTACTGAAATCAGACTCCTAGGTAAAAGCGTGTCTAAGGTTAGGCAGTTGGCCTGGCGCAGGATTTCTACACTTATGCCATACTCCGCTGCTATACTATCAAGCGTTTCCCCAGGCAACACCTCCCGCGAAAGCCAACCAGCTGGTGTATCTTTGCAAGCCGAGGAAGGCTGTGCGGGGGTTTCGGTGGAAGTCGGTGACAGGGTTGGTGTGAAGGTAGCCTCACCAGGTTTTGGGGTGGCAACAAGCGGGGCCGCAGTTTGGGATGGTGTGGGTAGCATTGCCAGGTGTACCCCACCTTCTGTTAGGGCGATGAGTACACTACCAAAGACGAGGGTAATGGAGAAGAGGGCGGTCAATATTCCTAGGGCAACTTGACGTAAGCTGCTCATGCAAGCGGGTCCTCGGGCTCATCCCCGAATAAATTTTCGGAAGCAACAGGCAATAGGATGCTAAAGGTTGAGCCCTTATTAGGTTGGCTATCAACCCAAATGCGCCCACCATTATTCTCTACAAGCATCTTGACTATCGAGAGCTGGCTGCTTGCTCCGCCTGTACCTGGAATAGACTTTCCATTGGCTTGGCTAAAACGAGTGAATAATAACGGCACATATTCTGGCGGTATGCCCCCACCCTGGTCGCTGATCTGGATAAGCACATAGCCTTGACGGTGATCTCCTCCTTGTACACTAGCCTGTAGGGTGATTTCCCCCTTGGCTGGGGTGACGTCTTTTGCGTTTTCGAGCAACTTAATCAAGACTTGTTTGATGGCATGCTCGTCAGCGCGGAGTAGAGGTAACTTTTCAGCAACATCGACGCGTAGGTTGATTTCTTTTGCGCGGATCGCCTCCATGCTCTCAGCGATGGCGCTTTCAACTAAAGCGTAAAGATCAGCCCCTCCGGTGGCGGTAAATTTACCCAGGTTCATTTCAACAGTTGTCAATCTCAACAGTTCATTAACCAGTTGGGACATGCGCTCAGTGGAGATCTTGATACGCTCCATGAATTTACGTTGCAGAGCGCCTAGGATACCAATCGATTCACTTAAGATGAAATCTGTATAACCGGATACTGAAGACATTGGTTGTCGCATTTCTTGTATGATGTTAGCAATTTCATCGTTATTATCGTTGATTGGTAATCTGTCGCTTTGTTCATTTATAAAGGCCAGATGCCTTTGATCCGCTTCGGAGAGAGCCGACTTCAATCGAGCCACCTCTTCCAGTGCCAGG
>DATCYX010000171.1:0-6361 GCA_036526235.1 Anaerolineales bacterium
GTTGCCTGGGTAGCTAACTGGTTGATGAAAGCCTGGTCGCTTTCCGAAAAGCCATCGACTTGCTCACTCTCTAGAGTCAACACCCCCAGAACGCGGCTTTCATGCAGCAATGGCACACAAAGTTGTGATCTGGCTTCCCCTGCCGTCAAGTCGACATAGTCTGGTTCCTGCAAGACATCCGCTGCGTAGATCTTTTGTCCGGTAGTTACAGCCCGACCGCAGAGACCATGCTCTGCGGACAATGAAACGATTGCTTTCTGATATCCACGCAGAGCCTTAATCACCATCAGGTTTTCGATGGGCTCATAGAGAGAGATGCTCCCCCATTTCGAGTGGGTTACCTCCAAGGCATAGCCAAGAATGACATCCATCAAGTGGTCCGACCGGATGGCTGCCGCCAGCTCTCGGCCTACGGCCTCAAGGATAGTAAGTTGGTGTACCTGCTGATTCAAAGCCAAATCTGCACGTCGCTGAGCAGTCTGGTAACGAAGCATATTTTCAATGGCGACACTTACCTGTCCCG
Source organism: Anaerolineales bacterium (assembly GCA_036526235.1). Lineage (GTDB taxonomy): Bacteria > Chloroflexota > Anaerolineae > Anaerolineales > UBA4823 > DATCYX01. The sequence goes on from DATCYX010000171.1 coordinate 524, forward strand.
ATAAAGTCGTCAACCAACGCACATCCGCCTTGCTAAAAACCACCTCAGGAGAGAAAGAGAATACACCCAGGCATCCAATAACACGCTCAGACGAAATCAATGGCACTCCCATCCAGGCAGTCGGAGAATCTTCAGCAGCCGGCAGACCTACAGACGCTAGAGCGTCACGCGCATTGTGAGGCAATAAGATAGCGCTCCGCTCGCGAATAACCCGATCTGTAAGACGATCTTCTAACGCACGCGGTGGCCAGTTTACTCGCTGAAAATGTTTAACGGCTATGGGATACCACAATTGCTCTTCCTCGGGGTTATATAATGCGATATAAAAATTTTCTACCGCAAATAGCTGGCTGACCTGATTTAGGACCTCTTCTAATAATTGGTTCAAGTCGACGGCGGTTCGCAGGGTCCGGCTAATATGATTTAGGGTATGCAACTCTTGAGAGCGCCGATCAAGATCCCTGCGAATGCTGTAGGTTCCGTAGAAAAGCACTTCCATTACTACAGGAATAGTCCCTAAAAACACCAGCGCACCTAATCCAAGTGCTGGATAACCCATTACCACAACCAACACAAAAGGCAAAGGCAGCAACTTCAACAAGGCAAGATAAAGCAAATCGCGCCAAAAATCATATTGTTTCTTGCCCGCAACCAGTGTATTTCCGATGTAAAGGAACATGTATATCAGTGCGAATAAAAGTAACGCCGGGCCCATCTCGCCCCAAATTACTGCAGATGAAGGCGGAATTGGGCTGACAACCTGCCACAAACCAAACAACGGTAAAGCCACGAGCATGGCAATATGGTGAACTCCGATCAGCGTCAAAACATCCAATACGGGAACTGCCGGTGGAATTGAAGATTGGTTCCATTTTCTTGATTCAAACCAGCGAATGCCATATCCCAGGGCTACGCCGATCGTAAATGCCCAACAAGCTACCACCGGTCCATATAATAAACCCCCACCCAATGTAATCACATGGCTTAGATCAGCTTCATTAGACAATAATTTCAGGGGGAAAATGACTTGAAAAGCTACAAATAAACCGATTAACAATATGTACCAAAAATGATCTTGCAATGTGGTTGCAAACCAAGTACTTACTAACAACAGAAGGAAGCCAACAAAGGATACAAGCCAGCGAAACCAAACCGGTTGATTAATATCCCGAATGATTTTTGGCCTCTGAGGCGACTTTTGACTGAGTAGTGTAATCAGGTCCGAACGGTCTTCCATGAGATTCACAGAAAGTTGATAAAACAGAACATTCGTTTATTGGGTAGGGGTTGACGTCACCTTGCTTGTTGGCAAAGAAGTGCCAACAAGGGTGGGTTTTCGTGTCGGCGTGGCTGTTGGTGTGGAAGAGGATGTGGGAGTGAAAGTCACCGTTGGAGTTGGGGTCAAGGCAGCAATATGCGCCATGGCGACTAGTCGCCACTCTTCGGGTACTGAGTCATCCGCTAAATTTAACATCGCTTCCCAAACCGGAGCTGCAGCTCTCTCCAGATTCCCAGCTTCCATTGCCAATGCACGCCAGTAATAAATAGCCGCAAGCTGTGCGTCATTCTCCGCCAGTTTTTCAGAACTGTCAATTTGGGCGCGAGCATCATCCAGCCGTTCTGCAACCAAGAGGGCACGCCCCAAACCGAGGTTGATGGCGAATGAGTTGGTATCCAGGCGGCGGGCCATCATCAGGTCGTTGACCGCTGGTTGACCTTCATTCATAGCAAGGTGAGTAACTGCGCGGTACAAGTACACACCAGGTAAAGTTTTATCCAACTCAATGGCACGCTCAAAAGCCTGCATTGCTGCCTCAACATCCCTCTTTCGCGCCTTCTGAACCAAGTCACGATACGCTTGCTCAGGTCCGGCAAATTCCATGTATGCCTGCCCCATTGCCAGCCACCCGCGCGCATCCTCCTCAGCATATTGGACATAAATTTCTAGCACTTCCCTCGCCGTGTCAAACTCACCATTGGCTAAAGCCATTTCTCCCAACAATCGGTACGCAGGTAGCAGGGTGCGGTCTAATTCATATGCTTGGCGGGCATATTCTAGCGCGGCGACGCGGTCACCAGATTGAAGGGCAAGCTCAGCGAGGTAAAATGCCAGCAAGGGTGAATCGGTCATGATCTGTTTAGCTACTTCCAGGTCTTCCTGTGCAGCCTCAAAATCTCCCCCCGCCAGAGCATAAGAGGCCTTCTCCAGGCGAGCAAGACCAAAATCAGGATCATATTGCACCGCTTTTGCCAGGTCATCGCCCACATCCCTTTTGGGATCTATCGCCTGGCTGGCAAGCGCCCGCCCAAGGTAGGCTGGCGCAAAACCTTGATTCATACTTAGTGCAACATCGTAGGAATTAATCGCAGCGCGATAATCTCCAACCATGCGCTGTGCTTCACCGATCAAGTATTGAATATCTGCTGCATCAGGTTGCACCTGGCTCGCATTTCGAAAATGACGCAGGGCTACCCCCCACTCACCCCGCCCGAAGGCACGCTGTCCAATGCGGTAATCCTCGCTAATTGGGTGTGGCGTATTTACGTAGACTGGCGTGGGCGTGTAGGTCGCATCGAGCAGCATCCAAAGCGGGAGCGGTCCAGTCACTGGTGGTGTTGGGGTAATCTTGTTTGCGGTACGCGTGCTGCCAATATAGGTTGGTGTAGAAGTGAAGGTGGGAGGCGGACCTGGGGTTTTCGTGGGGCGGGCAGCAACTGCAATTGGTTTCTCTCCCAAGCCAAAAATACCTACAAAAATCAAGGCAATAACCACAAGTGCTAGGGTGCCAGAAAACGAGATTCGTATTACGGGGTTAGCCCACAAGGCTTTGATGCCTTGTGGCGGTTCATCCTGGACAGCCACATGCCACTGGCGACGCACCAGCGGTGTTGGGTGCATATTCTGATCAGCTGGCATGGCGCCAATCAGGGTTAATCCTCGCCGAGCGGCTTCGTTGTGTGGGTCAAGGCGCAGGACGTTATTAAGGCAATAAACTTGCTCGCGTGATGTCTCCACCACGCTGCTCATCCACAGCCAGTATACCGGGTTTGTCTGATCAGCTCGCAGCAGGCGAGTAAGCAAATCCCGCGCCCGGACTTTGTACCCCTCGCGGACGGCTTCGATAGCCTCTTTGAGCATGTAATCTTGCTGCATGGCTTGTTCCCACAAAGGAGTTTAGCATAGGCTCGCTATGCAGACAAGGACGGCAGGGGCTATAAGGACAATACAAGTTTGAAAGGATTCTGGATGGGCTTATAACCGATTTAAGTGAATAAAATCTACTTGTCCCCAAATGTACTACATTTGTGAGATTTGGAATGTGATCTCCGCTTGATCGACTACGACGCTTTCTCGCTCTTCGTGGGGAGCATCTTGATCACCCAGTTCATTGACATAGAAGATCGCTGCCGAAACACGGTATTCCCCAGATGGGGTTTCCCCACGCAGGTGCATCGTGATCTCCATGCGAGGAGTAATGCTCTCAATGATGCTGACGCTGGCGACCTCATCTCCAAGTGGATTAGTAATTGTCACTTGACCGTTGGGGCGTTTTTGAAAGGGGGTCACTTCCAGGGTTATTCGCACCCGACGATTATCTGGCCAGGGCTCCGCGAGCAACTCTTTTATACGTACTTCGTTGGGCGGCAAGGGAATTGCCGTGGGATCTTGAAAGAAAATATCCATGATGGGTCCTTTGGTAATTTTTCCAGATGATTATAACCCTTGCCAGAGGCGGTCTGCTAGCGAACACAAACCAAAGAATCAAACTTCTCCCCTAATCATGTAAAAGGGCAGACAGTTTTATTGTCACCCGTCTTCAGAGAAGGCTTACCTTAGAGAGCTACGAGGGTTTGAAAATATCTCATTAATTCACTTCCCCTCTAGCCCAACCTTGGCTACAATGATGTTCGCGAAGGAGGATCAATCCATGCATATCGAAACGCAATGCATTCACGCCGGGCAGCACCCTGACCCTGCTACGGGAGCCGTTATGACGCCCATTTATCAGACGTCAACCTATGTTCAGGATAGGATAGGATTACACCGCGGCTACGAGTATTCACGCACGGGCAACCCCACGCGCACGGCGCTGGAAGCTTGCCTTACAGATTTGGAAGGCGGCCAATACGGGCTGGCATTTTCCTCGGGTATGGCAGCTACGGACGCTGTGCTGCGCCTGCTCTCTCCGGGTGACCATGTGGTGGCGAGCGATGACGTTTATGGCGGTACCTACCGGTTGTTTGAGCAAGTTTTACGTCCCTTTGGGCTGGATTTCACCTACGTGGACACATCCAACCTGGCTCAAATTAGAGCCGCTTTACGTCCACAGACCCGCCTGGTTTGGCTGGAGACACCCACCAACCCGCTGCTCAGCGTGAGTGACATTCACGCCATCGCAGAGATATGCCAGGCGCATCCATCCCTTCCGCTCTTGGTCGTTGATAATACCTTCGCCACGCCTTTCTTACAAAGGCCACTGGAGCTAGGCGCTGATATTGTAGTGCATTCCACCACCAAATACCTTGGCGGTCACTCAGATGTGATCGGAGGTGCACTGGTGGTCAAAGACACTTCGCTCCATCAGAGATTGGCATTTTTACAAAACGCTGTTGGCGCCGTGCCAGGGCCGATGGACTGCTTCCTGGTGCTGCGCGGATTGAAAACCCTGCCGGTGCGCATGGAACGCCACGCCGCCAACGCCGCCCGCATCGCCGAATACCTGCATGCTCACCCCCAGGTGTCGCGTGTGCTCTACCCCTTTCACGATTCGCATCCACAGGTAGAGACCGCAAGGCGACAGATGCGTTCCGGAGGTGGCATGATCTCTTTCGTGCCCAACGGTGGCGCTCAGGCTGCCCATCGTATGGCCGAATCCACGCGCATCTTTGCCCTGGCAGAATCTCTTGGAGGAGTCGAATCGCTGATCGAAGTGCCGGCTGCCATGACCCACGCCTCTACTGCTGCCTCGCCCCTGGCGGTTGATCCTGGGTTGATCCGCCTTTCCGTTGGTCTCGAGCATGTGGATGATTTAATCGAAGATTTGGATAGCGCGTTGAAATAGTCCAGAAACCATTATTTCCAAAGGAATAGAATATGAAAAGCGTGATTCATGAAACCGTCACTGCTGCTACTCTAATCATAGTTTTTCTGACCGGATGTGCGACATCTCAGCCTCCCATAAGCACACCGACTGCCTCGACATCAATTGCTGAGGCAGATTGGCTGGAGAATTTCGATGTTTCGACATGCAACATGGCTACGACAGGTAGCAACCAGTACTTCATCCTGGAGCCGGGCTTTCAGCTCGTTCTGGAAGGAGGGACGGAGGTGCTTGTCATCACGGTGCTCGATGAAGTCGTCGAAGTAGATGGAATTCAGACCCGCGTGGTGGAGGAGCGCGAATCGCGGGGCGGCGAACTTATCGAAGTGTCCAAAAATTTCTTCGCTATTTGTGAGCAGACCAAAGATGTCTTTTACTTTGGTGAGGAGGTCGATATGTACCAGGGAGGTCAGGTGGCCAACCATAGCGGAGCATGGCGATCAGGAGAAGGAGATGCGAGGTTCGGTTTGATCATGCCTGGCGCACCGTCGTTGGGCATGATGTATTATCAGGAGGTCGCACCGGGTATTGCTATGGACCGTGCTGAAATCATTAGCCTGGACGAGACGTTCAGCACACCTGTGGGCAAGTTCCCAAAATCTCTGAAGATTAAGGAAGGCACAGCCCTCAATCCCTTGGAGGTGGAATATAAAACCTATGCCCCTGGAATCGGGCTCATTCAAGATCAAAGTCTACTATTAACTGAGTATGGGTTCATCGAGGGAAAATAATATAC
>DATCYX010000172.1:0-4257 GCA_036526235.1 Anaerolineales bacterium
CCCAACGCTTTGCGGCGGATTGCCCAATAGCGGTGCCAGGTCGGAAGATTTTTGCGATAAGTATCAATCAGATTGTGGAAAACCGACGTTGGTATATTGCTCTCAAAGAGTGATGCCTCCAGTGTCGAGTGATGTCGTCGTGAACGCATCATGAAAACATTGGACTTGACCGAGGTGATCAGGTTGCTTGCAAAGGTATTCTTATGTGATAAATAGCTATCTGTGTAGCTCTCGTAGGCGGTGCGCCGCGCCTCCCGGTCTGGGCTGGACAGAATGCTATCATACGTACTATTAGATACTTGCACTTCTCCACCATCACTAGCATAAGCCGGGGAGAACTTTAAATCAGCGTTGGCAAGCATATTGGCTGTATTGTAGATATTACCCATAGGATCGCGTAGCATGCCAAGTAGATTTTCCACTTCAGGCGAACGCACATGAGCCTGGCGGCGGAAAAGATTTTCCAGGTAGTGACCATAGCTACGCAGGCGCGGCTCGTCCTCGATCCATTTCCGGAGTTTATCCTGCCCGATGGATATCAGCTCAGGATCAATGAACGCCAAAGCGGCAAAAACTTGTGCGAAGGCTGACTGAGCCCTGCTTCGGATCCGGTTGGCTTCCTGGTTAGTGGTATCCACTGCCTGAGACATCGTGGCGTAAACGTAAACCATCCCAGATTGGCGATAAAGTTTCTCGAAAGCCTGCAGCGCTTCGACCAGCACAGATGGGTTGTCCCCCAAATGATTCTGGTATTTTGTGACATGCGCCGTCAACTCGGGCAGTTCTTTCAATGCTGCTTCCCAAGCTTCTTTTGTCGAGAACACGCTAGTTGAGTTCCAGGTGTATTTCTCAGGTATCTCACTGCGAGGTAAAACGTTAGGTTCAGACATTGGTTTCTCCAAGTTTAGAACAAAGATTATTTATACTTCATCTCCGTCAATACCTGACTTTGTACTGCTATTAGGGCAATTGCCCTAAAAGAAGCGTTTGCTCATTAAAGCATTCATCGCTCAGGAGATTATTGGCACCATAAAGACAGGCAGGTCAGTATCCTCAACAACGTTTAACGCCACGCTACCAGTCATCAATAGGTCTAAGCCCCCGCGCCCTTGCGAGGTCAACATAATTAAATCAGCGTTTTCTTCTTCGCTCACGTTTACAATCGTACGTGCTGGCAGCGAGCCGGCGACCATGGTTCGCACATTAATCTTGCCGTTTGTCTGCAATAAGCTATTGGCGGTTTCGTTCAAATATTCATGCATATTGGCATAAGCTTTCTCTCGAATAGTATCAATGACCCCTGCTGCAGCGCGATAGTCCTTTACCTCTGGTACTTCTGGTACAGACAACAAGATGAGCTCGCTGTCAAATAACTCTGCAAACACACTCGCATATGGCAGTGCGCGTTCAGAAAACTCGGAACCATCCAGCGAGAGAACGATTCGCTTAAAAGAAGGCATTAAGATATCCATCTCAGATACCTTCACCAGTAAAACGGGGATATTTAGAAGCGCCATTAATTTGCGGGATACCCCACCCCTTTGCCAGTGTTTGGTGCCAGATTTCCCACTCGTTGAGGTGACAATCAAATCGATATATTGCTCTTTTACCAGTGCGCTGGTCGCATCAGCAATATGTCCAGGACGTACAGTGTAGCTAACCCTATATCCTTGCTGCTCCAATTCATAACATTGTTGTCTCAGATAGGCTTTCCGCTCGTTAAATATATTTTCATAATCGGGATCACCCACAGCTTTTACAGAAGACAGCAGGATCATTTCCGCATCGGTTGCCTGGCATACTCTTTTAGCCATTGGCAGGGCTTGAGCAGCGTTGGCTGAACCATCCAGCAAGACAGCAACCCGCCGGAATACAATTTTCTCCTGTTTCCACCAACTGGCCTCCTTGGGTGCAGGGTGCCAGACAATCTGCTCAGGTTGAGGCGATAAGATCTCACGGATGGTAGGCACAGCCGATTGTCCAAATCCAAAACCTGCCAACCTGGTGGAGTCAATTTGCCCCAGATAATCCATCGCTGCCGTCGGCTCTCCCAACCTGTCCCGAAAATAACTAAAAATGCCATATAAAGCAGGGATAAACAAGAAATATGTCCAAGCGCCTTCTAAAAAACGCTCATAAAAAATGATTAGGGTTGCTCCAGTCGTCAGCACTGCAGTGATGCTAATCCCTATGATCATTAGACTGTGTTCCACAGAAAAATCAGTCCGAAATTGACGGATAAGTCGTTTAGCTACACCCCACCCGGTCATGCTGAGCAAAATAAAAACGCCTGCCGCATAGATCGCCAGATAAGTTTCTTCGTGCGTGCCAAATAACAGGAAACACAAAGAAACAATACTCACTTCAATCCATACAGGATATTCCGCAACTTCAAACGTATTTTGCTTGCCAATAATCGGAGGAATATAATGGCGGCGCTTTAAGCCTAGTGCCAAGTTCTGCAATCCCTGCGCGCTGGCAGCCGATGCAGACATCAACACCGCAATGCCCACCAGCGAACCAAGCCAGGGCAAAGGCCACGGGAGGAGCACATCCATCGTTTGTGTAAAAACTGAGACGCTTGGATCAGTAGGATCTGAAATTGCTAAAATCGCTGGACCAACCACCAACATGGTGACGATCGTCGTACCCATAATAATCACCAAGCTGTTGAAGGCTCTATTAGATTTTTCCCCGGGACTGCCTTCATAAGCTGCTACCAAATTGGCAAATACTTCAATCCCTGTCATCACTGCCAGGATACTGGCATATCCCCGAATGGTGTAGGATAAGTTCTGTAAAGAAAATGCTTGCAGGCTCAAGGTTGGGAGACGAAGTCCATATTTGAAGATGCTCGAAATCACCATTGCCCAAAGGAGTAACAGAACCCCTGCAGTTGCAGGACCAAACGTGCGCGCCGCTACTTTAGGGCCACGGTTTACCAACCAGCCAGTCAGGAAACTGAGCAAAATTGCGATGAGAGTACGGTACTGTAAGAACAGGAATTTATTATTTAAAATGGGTATCCGGTCTGCGATAAAAGTGACCATGGCAGCCATGCTGACCAGAAAAGTAAGTGTATACTCAACAAAAGTAATTGCGGCATTTATCTTAGCCGCCCAGCTTCCAAATTCTTCCTCGGTTAAACCACTTCCTCCACTTCCATCAGTCACCCAAAGCATCACCAAGCGGTACATGGCGGAAACCACTGCAATGGTGAGCACCACCAACCAAATAGAGGCTCCAAATGTGATTTGGGCTACTCCAGCGACCACAATCATGCGCAGGAAAGGGCCAAAAACGTATAACGGTGAAGTTGCCGGGTCGCCGCCTCCGGCCAGCGCTCCCTCCAAAGAATTATTAAGCTTGTGAGTTATTTTAGCCATTGATGATTTCCCGATCCATAATTGTCTCCAGTGTACAGATGAATTAAATTCAACGCAACACAGCGTGCATCTAATTTTACCCAAATATCGCTCCCTTCCGATAGTCACATTCTTCTAAATCGGGTAAACCCACTCTCCAGGTGAACAACGGGATTTATCCATTCGAAAAGGTCATCGATAGGCAGGATACTGCACAAACCCCTCCCCGTACAAGTTTTTTTGCTTTACTCCTGCCAAGCTTAAAAGCAACGTAGTACAATAATCCTGCCGAAATATGCTACACCGACACGCATGGGAGGGTCTTACATGTCCGATTCGATCATTATCATTGGGGCGGGAATTGCTGGTCTATCCGCTGGGTGCTACGGTCAGATGAACGGTTACCGCACGCAGATCTTCGAACTGCACGATATACCCGGAGGATTATGCACCGCCTGGGAACGTAAGGGTTATATCTTCGAAGGATGCATTCACTACCTGTTTGGATCCGGGCAAGATCAACCATTTAACCATATCTGGCAAGAGCTGGGTGCCGTTCAAGGTCGACAGATGATTCACCACGACGAGTTTATACGTATCAAGGGTAACGATGGAAAAACTTTGATTGTTTACGCCGACCCGGATCGCCTGGAAGAGCATCTGTTGGAGCTATCGCCTGCAGATCGTGACCTGATCAAGGATTTCACCAAGGGGGTGCGGCAATTTACCTCCTTCGATATGTCTGTTTTGCAAGAAAAGCCTCGCGATCTTTTTGGTCCAACGGATGGCCTCAATTTAGGCCGCCGCATGCTGCCATTTATCCAGCCGTTGATGAGGTGGGGCAATATCTCTGCCCAAGATTTTGCCAATCGCTTTCGTGACCCCTTCCTTC
>DATCYX010000173.1:0-18509 GCA_036526235.1 Anaerolineales bacterium
GTATTATTCTCATCGATCTCAAATCTGAGCCGGCTATTTTCGGTCTGTGCGACGAAACCTTCATCCCTTCCGCGTATCAGGAAGTAGACCCAGCTATCCAGGTTACCATCGAAATCGGTATAGTAGTAATACTCGCCTGAGGCGCTTGCGTTGGGATTGACCACATCTGTGCCCGATCCAGCCGTGCTGCCGCCTTCCGTGCCATCGGAAAGCTCAAATGTCGAAGTCACCTCAAGCTCTCGTCCATTGAGCTGCCCTTCCAAAAGTTCGCCAGAAGCCCAACGCAGCACGTTCAGCGAGAGTGTATCGCTTGGCTGATGGGAGCGCAGGATATCGCAATATTGGGACAGCGTCCCATCCGTCGCCAGCAACAGATTTTCCATACTCATGATGATATCGCCAGCTTCCACACCGGCTTTATCAGCGGCAGAGCCAGATTGCACTGAAGCTACCCACACACCAGTCAATGAGCCATCCTCGTTGCTCACTGCCGTGCCATTCACGCCGATTGTGTCCACATTTTTACCGGTCTTGAGTTCATTGATGATGCTTTCGCCAACATCGCGCGAAATACCAAATGCTTGGCGGGTATCACGATTAGCAGCATAATGCACGGCAAGAACTTTGCCATCTCTGTCTACCACTGGCCCACCGGAGTTCCCTGGATTGCTGGTGGCATCGTATTCAACTACAGAATCAACCGAAGACCAGGAAGTCTCTCCATTCGCTGTCGCTTTGGAGATGACACCCCTTGTAAGGGTGTACTCCGAGTCGCCCAGAGGGAATCCGGCGATATACATATCCATGCCTACATCAATCGCGCCATCAAACCATTCCAGGTATTCGTATCCATCGCCTTCCAGGTCGATGACAGCCAAATCAGAGCACTCGGACACCCCCAGCACGCGCGCGTTACGAGGAGAGCTCTCGCCACCAACCCAAACTTTCAGTAAAGCCGCGCCAGTGACGACGTGATTATTCGTGACGGCGATACCAGAAGGATCGATGATAAATCCCGAGCCGCGACCTGCCCCATTCAGCACCAATCCAAATTCCGGATCAAGAAAGGTACCCTGAGATTCAATTTGAATCACTGCTTTTTTAACATCTTGCAGTATACTAACCGCCCCTGAAGTCGGCTCAGGTGGCTCGGTCATTTCTGGAGCTTCCGTGGCAGGCGGCTCCGTCACTTCAACTGGCTCCTCACTGGGTGGCGGAGCTTCTGTAGGAGCACTCCCTCCAATGCCACATGCTAGGCTCACTAGAAGTAAGACTAGACCTAACACAAACAGGTGCTTGAATCTCCACATTTTCATTGCTTCTTCTCCCTGTAAGCGAATTGAACCAGGAAAACTAAATAATCCTAGCTAAATATAGGCGTAGTTTACCATAACCGCACTGCCCAACACGCATATAGAAACTGCGCCTATTAAATTTGTAAAGCAACGCCAGACTTTATCTCTGCCTGGACTCATCTCAAGCTATACTGGTATTGACACCAACCCACACACGAGCAGTTTAATGTTTCTGCATATTCGTCTTAGGATGAAAACAACCAGCATCTGTCAGTTTTTTTGGCTTAATACTTTATGGGTGGTCTGAAAAGCCAATGGAGGTAACTGATGGCGTGGAAAGAATTCCACGGCATCTACATCGTCTCCGGGGCACAGCGAGCCCGAGACCAACTCCGCCCGGTAGAAGATGATGATGTGAGCACCGTGTGGATGTTCTTGACCGTAAAGCACGGTGAGCAGTTCTTTTACCTGCACTAGCAGACCTGTCTCTTCCAGGCACTCACGTTCGGCTGCACGAGCAGGGTCTTCACCGGCATCGATGAAGCCTGCCGGCAATGTCCACTTTCCTTTTTCTGGGTCAAGGGCGCGCCGCACGAGTAGAATCTTTCCATCCTGCTCTACAAGAACTGCAGAAGCTACCTTTGGGTCAGGGAAGAAGATCCATTCACAACGTGGACAAACCGGGCGCTCACGGCCGTAACGTTGTTGGTGGGTCATAGATGCCCCGCAGCGCTGGCAATACTTAACCGCTTTCTCAGCAGGTATCTCGCTGGTACTCACAAGATTTCCTTCATGAACGTCCACGTCGATGAAGGATAATGGCCAGCAAACCGGTGCTCAAACCCACGATAGCCAGGGTGATTTCAACCCAGCGCAAAACCGTCCATTCTGGGAAACGAGCAAAACGAGCCCTGACCGGGGCTGGCGCGGTGGGCTGTTCCATAACTGTTGGGGACGGCGAAGGTTGTGGGGTAAAGGTAAGTGTGGGCAAGGGTGTAGCAGTCGCTATAGGAGCCATTTGCGAGAGCGCCTCTTCGTCTAATTGGGTTTCATCGGCTCCGTCTCCGCCGCCCATACCGCCTGCAAATGGAGGCAACTCGACGGTCTCAGTCTCGATAACAATGGGCTGGGCGAGTTCCAGTCCAAGGCTGGGAGTAGGGGCTTCCACAGCCTTGGCGACTGGCTGAGGCGTTGCTTCAACTTCTTCAGCTGCTGGAGCTTCTACAGCCATCGCTGGAGCTGCCGAGGGTTCAAGAGCAGGTTCTTGAGGTGCGGCTTCAGACATCGCTTCACGCTGCGGCTCACCAGCCGCCATAGGTAAAGCCAGACGACCACCAATCAGTAGCTCACTCAATGCGACAAGGACAAACAGTAAGCTAGATATTGCCGAAGTCAGGCGCAACGCTGGAAAGAAGGCCACCGTCGGGCGGCTGCGAGGTCGGACACCGGCCATCTCGGGTGTCAGGGTGAAATTACGAGGGGCGCGCACCTCTAGATGCGCTCGCAATACCGCTCGAGTCCGGCGCAGTTCCTCCATGGCAGCGCGTAAATCTGCCCTCGATCGCATCCTGGCTTCGAGAAGCTGCTGTTCCTTCGGGGCCAGTTGCCCATCCAGGTAAGCCGATAAGGCTTCCCAGTCACGAGGGGTAAGATTAGTCGTCATGGTTTACCTTCATTCACCAGACGAAATTGGGCGGGAATAAGTTCCCACCAACCTTGCAAACAGTCGCGTAAACGTAAGCGTGCACGCGAGAGACGGCTCTTCACCGTCCCCACAGGCTTTTTAATCACCTCAGCGGCCTCAATATAATCAAATCCCTGTATATCCACCAATACAACCACCGAACGGAAATCCGGGGGTAAGTCCTCCAGGCAATTTTGGATGGCTTGATCCAATTCCAGGCGCTCAGTTCGATCCTCCGGCGATTCGCTGGGGTCAGCTAACCAATGTGGCGATTCAATTTCTTCATCCTCAGCATCCATTGGCTCCAGGGGAGTCGTCGGGCGGCGCTTACGTCGGCGCAACTCATCATAACAGGCATTGGTGACAATGCGCAGCAACCAGGCTCGGAACGAGCCGCCGCGGTAAGAGCGGATACTGCGGAAAGCCGAGATAAATGCTTCCTGGGTGGCGTCCTCGGCGGCTTCTGGCTCACCCATCATGCGGTATGCTTGGGCGTAGACCAGATCCTGGTATGCCAGTATCAGGCGGTTGAAAGCATTGAGATCACCCTGCCTGGCATCTGAGATGAGCGCGGCTTCATCCATGCAATCAGCTCCGCCGAGCAAAAATCAACCAATATGCGCTGCGCCAGGCAAGCAATGCCAGGGCGCTCACTCCACCTAGGACGAACACAAATATGGGTAAGACCGGTGAATTCAACATAACGCCTCGCAGCCATCCCGCAAAGGGTGCCCCCAGAACCATTGCCCAGAAGGGTCGCCATAACTGCCTGGGGTCGCTGAGGCGCTGTAGGTCAAAAACTGCCAGGTGGGGCGCTACCAGCAGCCAGGCAAGCACAAGCGGGATGAAAGTGGTCAGCATGCGAAAATTAGCGTTGTCTAACTCATCGTGCCTGGCAAAACCTGCCAGTGTTACCAATGCCAGGGTGATCACATCCCCAGCTAATACACCCAGCAGACGGTTATCCTTCATGAATCATATCCTAACCCAAAGCGATCAAAGGGACAAGGGAGATGCGCTACTAATACAATGACCATACGCGAGGCACCAGCAGAATTGCCACAATATATATGAACACGGTCAGCAACGATCCCACTTTGAGAAAGTCGGTGAAACGATAGCGCCCCAACCCATATACAATCAAACACGCGGGTTCCAGCGGGGTGATATACGATGTGCTGGCAGCCACTGCGATCATCATCGCAAATGTGCGAGGATTTAGCCCTAATTGAATGGCAGTTTGCAAGGCTACCGGCAAGACCACCGCGGCGGCAGCCTGGTTTGACATGGGCTGAGTCATTATCACGGTCAGCATGAAAAAGCCAGTCAACAACCAGACTGGATTCGTCTCTCCGACCAAGCGCACAATCTGCAATGCCAGGAATTTGGAAGTGCCAGTAAACTCCATGGCACCACCAAGAGAGAGCATACTTCCAATCAAGATGACCGCCTTCCATTCTACTTCACGGTAGGCTTCCTCGGGAGTTATGCAGCGTGTTATAAAAGCCACCAGTGTACCCAGGAGCACAGCCACTGGCAATGAGACCAGATCAAAAATCGCAAGTAACAGTGCGCCGACAAAGATCGCCATGGCTAACCATGCACGGCTGTGGTTGGGCTGCATGTTCTCAAAGGTTCCCAGGACGCGAAACGTATTGGATTTCTCAAGCGTGGACAAGTTAAAGCGCGGACCTTGTACCAGCAGCACATCTCCCATTTGCAATGGAATTTGGCCGATTTTGCTGCGCAAGGTAGACTCATGGCGGTTGATAGCCAAGACCTGTACACCGTACTGCTCACGCAAATCGACACCAGTTAATCGGCGACCGATGAGTGGTGAGCGTGGTAACAGGATCACCTCGGCAAGTTGATAATCTTTAGTTTGTAAATCCGGATCAGAAAGTGCTACTTCTTCAGCCACGCCGATCCCAACCCAATCCTTTATCTTGAAGAGCTGATCGCGATGGCCTTCAACGAGGAGCACATCCCCTTGTTCCAAAAGTACATCCGCATGAGGCACCAGATGCACGTCATCATCGCGCGTGATGCGCAATACCGTGAAATCATACTCTCGACCCAGACCAGATTCAACCAACGTTTTCCCCGCCAGTGAAGAATTGGGCAGAATGACAATTTCAGTTAGGTAAGGGCGCAAATTGAATTCTTGAGTTAGTTCTTCAGGATGACTCCGATCAGGGATCATTCTCTTCCCAATCGACGCCATGTAGACCAAGCCAACCAGGAGAATGGGAATCCCCACTGGGGTTAGCTCGAACATGCCCATCGCTTTCATACCATACTGCAGCATTAGCCCGTTGACAACGAGGTTCGTTGAAGTGCTGACGAGGGTCATCGAGGAAGCCAAGATAGCTGCAAACGCCACAGGCATAAGCAATCGGGAGGCGCTGATTCGCAACCTTCTTGATAGCCCCATCACAACTGGCGCAAAGAATGCAGCTGAAGCTGTGTTACTCATGAATGTACTCATCACTGCTGCAGCGCCCATTACAATTATGGTTATCTGGCTGGGGTTATTGTTGATTCGGCTAAGCAAAGCGCGTCCAATAATGTCGATGACCCCCGTGCGTACCAGGGCAGCCGTCAAGATGAACAAACACAAGATCATAACCACCGTCTCGTTGCCAAAACCAGCAAACGCATCCTCAGTAGGCACCAACCCGAGCAGCACCAGTGACAGCAAAATGCCTATGGCAACAATATCGACAGACACCCATTCAAAGGAAAACAATACCACAGCGATACCTAAAATGAAGAGCAGGGCGCTAATCTCGTAAGTCATGCTACACTTGAGGCAATTCTTGAGTACGGCTCACCGAATCAACTTTTTGCTACGGTGCAATGGGATTTTCTATAAAAGAGGGAAGTTTCTCTCGCCACGACAACTTTATTGATCAGAACTTGACTTTGAAATAATACAGGCTGATGTGATAATATTGGGATTTTACTATAATCCTCGTTTAGCTGCGCCACTTGTTGGCTAGACGTAATTGTGAAGATTAAGATCTGAAAAATGTCTGACCTTCTCCAAAAAATCGGCATGTCTTGCCTGACGCTGTTAATTGCAGCCTGTTTATGCTTGAGCGCGCTCAGCATTGCTGCAGCTTTCATACTGTTACGTTGATTGCCATGGCCTTGGACACTTCCCGCATTCAAGCTCTTTGTTTCGACGTAGATGGCACATTGAGTGATACTGACGACCAGTTTGTGTTACGGCTGACTCGCATGCTTCGCCCAGTGAGCTTTTTATTCCCCAGGAGAGATCCACATTCCTTCGCCAGGCAAGTGGTAATGGCAACAGAAAGTCCTGGTAACTACCTGCTTGGGTTGCCCGATCGTTTGGGGTTTGACCATAATTTGGCAGCCCTTGGCGATTGGATATATCGCATCGGCTTAGGAAGAGGGAAAAGCCGTTTCTTGCTTGTACCAGGCGTTCGCGAATTGCTCAATCGGCTCCAGCCCCGCTACCCGATGGCGATCGTCAGCGCACGTGGAGCTCGGAGCACGCGCGCCTTTCTAGATCAATTTGAACTCTCCCATTTTTTTAAGTGCATTGTGACTGCGCATACCTGTTCGCATACCAAGCCGTACCCTGACCCGATCCAATTTGCCGCCCAAGAGATGGGGGTTCCCCCGCAAGCATGCTTAATGATTGGAGATACGACGGTGGATATGCGCGCTGGAAAAGCCGCTGGTGCGCAGACGCTAGGCGTCCTGTGTGGATTTGGGGTGGAGAGCGACCTTCGTCGCGCGGGTGCAGATTTGATCTTACCCACAACATCTATGTTGACCGACGTTATTGATTAACCGCCAGGGATGGGGGGTGACAAAATAGCAAACCGAATACCTGGCATATGGTATTGCTATTTCGCAATATTTTGCATATAATCATTTTATGGTCGCCAAAACCCGCTGGGTAGGGGTAGTATTTGTGTTGTCACTTTTCCTGAGCTGGATGCCTTCACTCGCTCAGGAGATCACCCAACCTCCTAATGAGAGGCGCTACTACCCCCAACGCGGGCACTGGGTCATGGGGGAATTTTTAGAAGTTTATCAGAGCGTCCCCAACCCGGCAGAAATTTACGGATATCCAATAACCGAGGCATTCCAGGAACAAACCCTGGGGCGCATCGTGCAATACTTTGAAAAAGCGCGCTTTGAGCTAATTCCTGAGAACCCGCCGGAGCTGCGTGTCAAGATTACTGAGCTGGGCAGTTATTTCTACACGACCGCAGGGCAGGAACTTCCCTTACCGGCAAATTTCCCTGCCTGCCTCTTCTTCCAGGAGACAGGCAAGCAGGTCTGTTATGCATTCTTGGAATACTTCGAAGCCAATGGTGGGGCAGCTCAATTCGGTTACCCACTCTCCAATTTCGAGACTCAAGATGGGCTCATCGTGCAGTATTTCCAGCGTGCCCGCTTTGAGTGGCATCCAGAGTTCCCTCCAGGAAAGCGTGTCAAACTCACCGAACTTGGATACCGCTACTTCAAGAAAATTGGAGAAGACCCCGCCCGATTGCTGCCAGCACCATGGTTAGCACCAGGGAGCGATATTCCCCAACCAGTGCTTAGCTTGCGCGTACGGGCTTTCCCGTTGCACGCTGTCCTTACGCAGAATGCCGCGCAGAGTATTTTCATCATCGTCCAGGATCAAAATCTGCTTCCCGTCTCTAATGCCCAAGTGACTCTGATCATCAGGCTGCCCTCCGGAAAAGAGCAGCGGGTAATTGTGCCCGGCACTACAGACAGATTTGGGGTGATCAAGTATTCCTTTGATTACATCGACCAACCAACAGGCGTGGCTCAGGTGATCGTCAACGCCATCTACGAGACATTCCACAAGCAAACCATCACATCTTTTCGAATATGGTGGTAAGAACATCCACAGAATGACTCAGCCCCACAGAATAATCTATGGGTGAGTTATTTTGATCGTTTGTGTTCCCTATTTGGATGTATATAACCACTCATTGTACAGATCATCCAGCTCCTGGCCTGAGGCTTGCTCAAAGGCAGAAAGCAATTCATCGCCGTTACCGACCCCGTATTTATTGTCCAAATAATAGCCTTGTAAGGCATCAAAAAACGCTGAATCGCCGATCGCCTCCCGTAGCGCCTTGAAGAACAAGGCTCCCTTTCTATAAACAACTCCACTATAGACACGAGGGACACCTAAGCTCTCAAAATATTTCAAATCCCGGGTGATCACATCGTCTTCGCCATCTTGGATCAGCGTGTCATAGCGGGATTGCCAGTAAGATGCCAGACCACTATATGCGCCATCCCCTAGCACATCCTGATAATATATCCCCGACGAATATGTGCTTAGGGCTTCATCCAGCCATGGCTCAGCAAATACGTCGTTACCCACCAGGCTGTACCACCATTGGTGCGCTACCTCGTGGGCAACGGTCACTGCGAAGTCGGGTGTATCCGGTTCATCGTATAGCGATGCGCCGATCAGGTATATCCCCGGAAATTCTACCCCCAGGGCATTTCGCATCGGCGCCTGGACCATGTCCAACTCTATGTATGGGTACTTGCCAAACCGTTGATTGAACACACGTAGGGATTCTGCGCTTACAGATAAACCCACCGCACCTGCATATTCATCCTCCGAGAAGTAATACGAATTGACTCGGGTGCCATCCACTATTTGGCTCACCACCTGGAAATCGGGACTGGCTATCATGAAGAAATCCCGCATTGGCCCGCTGACCAAGAGATATTTTGTTGTAGCCCCAAGACTTTCACGGCTGATCTCTACGCCTGTTGACACAAAAACCAGATCGCTTGGCATTGTTACGCGAACTGTGTAGAGCGCCATCTCGCTGAAGACCGAATCACCTATAGGCGAAATCGGATCCAGGTGCCAGCCCCCCTCATCGTATACTGCCAGGATAGGGTACCAGCCGGAGAGTGCCAGCACCCCTTCGCTTTTATTGTAGATGCCATAAGCATAGGGTGACGCATCGCCTCCGAAGTCAAGTGGTACGATCCCCTGGAAATCGAACTCGACCTGAACTCGCTCACCAGGCTGCAGTACTTGTGGTAATTTCACTTCGAGCAGCGTGTTATTTAGCGACAGGATTGTATCGGCTGTATCTCCTATCACCCGGGTATCTGAAACGGTTAGCGAGCCATTCCCGTAGCTCTGACCACCATTGGGTAACAGACGGAAATACAAGCTTTCTAGTGGCTGCCCCTCAGTATTGGTCACGTCCACACGCGCTTGCCCACTGAAGGTTTGAGCTGCGGAATCAATGACCAAATCGATGTCATAGCGCGTCAGATCAGGTAGAAGAGCCAGTTCAGCCTGTGCCGCTGGGAGTATGGCGGGGCTTTGATCTTCAAACCCAGCTACAGGTGTACTGCCGCCAGACGGCATTGTGGTATTCGCCGGCAGGACTGGATTGCTCGTCTGTGTCATCGCCGAGGGATTGGATGTATTCTTTGGAGTGGATGTACAGCCTCCAAGAGCTATCACCAACATGACCCCCAAGATGAAAAAAAACAGGGTTTTTAGCAAGCTCGAGGCACCTGCCAGAAACCCTGAACGCAACCCACCCCCCTTCCCAATGGGAGGGAGATTTATGGCTTGAAAATAAAACGCTTCATCTTTCGATCTCATAGCTATCGATGACCTCCCCGTCACGTGAAATAAACTCGAACATGATCTTCTTAGTGGTAGCTTTCACCCGCATCGCCCCATAATCGTCATTGTAGCGCACCTGGCTGCCCTCCAGCCGGTTGCTAAATGGATAGATACCACCCCCGCCCAGACCATTGACAAAATACAGCATGTCATCAACGATCAGACGCTCGTAGTCGTGGTCATGTCCTGCCAAGACAGCAGTCGCACCCCAATCTTTGAAAGGCCAGCGCATCCATGTCACCGAGCCGTGCAGGCCCGAAGAATATGGTGGATGGTGCATATAGACGATATTCCAAGGCAAGGTCGACTCCGCCAGGCCAGCTTGAAGCCATTCTGCTTGCTTAGAACTCCTCCCCACACCGTCCGGTTCGTTTGAATCGCTATCCAAAGCGAAGAAGTGCACCGGTCCCCATGTGAAGTCATAATAACGCTCGTTACCCGGCAATGTGAAATAATCCAGGTAGGGGCGGGCGTCATCGGTTATCCAGTCGTGATTTCCCAGGCTGGGGAAAAAGCGGTTCTGATCAGCTCCTTCACCGAAATCTCCAACATAAGGATAGATGAAGTTGTGATAGAACTGACCGATAGTGGCATCGATAGTATCCTCTGATCCATCGGGATAATTGTTGTCGCCAGTGGTGATAATGAAATCAGGCTGCCAGCTGTTCACCAGATCTGCCACGTATCCTTCAGTGCGATTCCCAGAGCCGTAATCGCCTATCACAGCGAAGACCACGGGGTTCTCAGACGTCGGTTCAGGCGTGGGGCTGGGAGTATCCGAAGGGCCAACCAGGAATGGCGTTAGAGAAGCTGTCGGAGTCTCCACTGGAGCAAGCGTGGAGCTTGCCAGCATGGTCGGCGTTGAGGAAGATACTGCTGGGGTTGTCGGTGCTGCATCCATCAAGCCACACCCCATCAGGCTTAGTATCCATATCAACCCCAGGATTTGTATTTTACTGGGTGAGATGGTATATATCTCCTCGATGATCTACCAGATACACCTCTCCTGCTTCATCAACTCCAAAAGAAGAGATACGAGAGTTGGTTTGGAAAAGCAAGCCATTCTGCCATGAGCCGTCCGAGTTGCGCAGCAAGCCCCACACATTCCCGCTGCAATAATCACCATATATATATACGCCTTGCCACGCCTGGAGGTTTATGCCCCGGTAGACCACACCGCCTGTAACCGAGCAGCCCTGTGAGTGGTCGTATTCGATCAGCGGATCAATCAGGTCGTTACCTTGGTAAGCACCCTCAAATGGGTGAAACCCCTCGCGGTAATCCCAACCGAAATTCGCTCCTGGCTGCGCGCCTGAAGACAAGAAGTCAATTTCCTCCCACTGATTCTGCCCCACATCCCCGATGTATAAATCTCCAGTGAGCCGGTCAAAGCTGATTCTCCAGGGGTTACGCAGACCATAAGCCCAGATTTCTGGCAAACCACCCCCGCCAGCAAACGGGTTGTCTGGCGGGATGGCATAGGGGTCACCTGAGTCCACATCGATGCGCAGAATCTTTCCGAGCAAAGTTTGAGTGGACTGAGCATTTCCCTGTGGGTCACCACCTGAGCCACCATCGCCCAAGCCCAGGTACAGGTAGCCATCTGGTCCAAAGACGACCACGCCGCCATTATGGTTGCCGAAGGGCTGTGACACGACCAGCAGTGTTTTCTCTGTGGTCGGGTCTGCCTGATCAGGATTCGCCTCAGATACTGTAAAGCGGGCAATATGAGTATCGCCATTAGTATCGGTGTAGTTTACATATAGATAACCGTTCTCAGCGTAGCGCGGGTGGAAAGCCAGTCCCAAAAGACCTTGCTCGGACCCACGGCTGCCAACCCGATCGCGTATATCCAGGAAAGGTGCATCGAGCAAAGTATCATCTTTCCAGATTAAGATGCGTCCATCCTGCTCGATGATAAATAACCTACCGGAACCATCTTGCGCGTGCTCAAGTCCGATGGGATTAACCAATCCACCCACCACTCGTTCCCAGAGATAATCTGCAGCCTCAGGTAATACGGTAGCTGGACCTGCCTGAGCGGTTGAAACTGCTTGAGTTTCCGCCGGGAGCGCGGTTGGAGGTGCGGCTTGTGTCATAGACTCCTGGACAGGAGGTTCTGCCGTCGCCGAGGGTTGCACGACTTCCAATGGTATTGGGGTCGCCTGGGCAGAAGCAGGTGGAACGGCTGGCATGTCGGTTGCTGGGGTTAGAACGCCGCATGCAGCCAGCAAGAGCACCAGAACAATCCATGCAAACCGCTTCACGATTTTTCTTCCTCAGTGAATTCCGCATCAATGATCTCGTCCTCATTGGCCAATGGATCGCGATATTCACCAGGTATTTCCTGCGTGAGAGCTCTCAGGTGTTCTTGCACCACCTCCGGCGGGCAGAGCTCAACAAACAGGTAGGTCCCCAGCCAGATAACAGCAGCATCATCAAGCGGACCTGGAGCGATATCGGGGACGATCAAATAAATCAGCGAACCTAGGGGGAGAACTTTCAACCAAGGGCTTACGCGCGCGTCGGACATCAAGCGCAGGATGAGCTTAATGCGAACAGCCAAATCCTGAAAAAAGCCCCCACCTTTGGACGGGGTGATTGAGCGATTGCGATTACTGAACATAGGACCTCAAAACACTTGCCTTACACAAAATACTTCATCAGCCCCTATTCAACCCTGAACCAGATAGGTAACGAATATTGCGGATGTTTCAGCGGAGAATTCCGCCGAAACATCCGCAAACTCACCCTCCTCCAGCACATTGAGGGAAGGGCTGGGAGAATTGATCAATTTTATTATCCGGGCTGGACTTTGCTCACGACCGCAGCGAAGGCATTGGGGTCGCGAACCGCCAGATCTGAGAGCATCTTGCGGTTAATCGCCACATTTGCGACCTTCATGTCGTGGATCAATCGACTGTAAGTGGAGCCATTCATGCGTGCCGCGGCGTTAATGCGCGCAATCCACAACCTGCGCAGTTCGCGCCTGCGGGTGCGCCGATCGCGATACGCGTACCAAAAGCTCTTCAGCATAGCCTCATTAGCACGCCGAAAAAGGCGCGAGCGCGTGCCGAATTGACCTTTGGTGATTTTTAAGATTTTTTTATGATGCTTGCGACGGTATGGACCTGTCTTTACACGAGCCATTCTATACTCTCCTGCGAACCCCTAGGCGCCGGTGCTTCATTAATAGCACCCGTTGCTTACACCTAACAGCCGCAATCAAAAGATGAAATTTCTGCGAGCCTCCACCTAACCCATTAATATTACTTCTGATATGGGGCAAGGCGACGCACGCGTTTTTTAATCCCACGACCTTTCACGGGGATCATTTCGGTGAACAGGCGTTTGGTGCGCTTTGATGTTCGGCGGCGCAGGTGACCCTTACCGCCTTTAGTTCGCACCAACATTCCCGACCCAGTCAGGCGAAAGCGTTTGGAGGTCGCCTTGTGGGTTTTGATTTTATATTTTCCTGTCGTTTGCTTGCGAGGCACGTCCGAACTCCTCTCACAAAAAATTCCGCGGTTTTCGGGCGGGATGACCGCCATCTCTACGATCCGCGGATCGTCTGACTCAACATTATTTATATGGACTACAACTCAGCGGAATTACTTCTTCTTTGCACCCTTGCCCGGAGCGAGCACCATCAACATGGTACGCCCTTCTAATGCTGGGGCTTGTTCAATCTGCGCCAAATCTGAAAGATCTTCAGCGATTTCTTTCAGGTCGGAGAGAGCAATTTCAGGATAACTGATTTCCCGGCCGCGGAAGCGAATGCGAACTTTTACTTTCATACCGGCTTCCAACCAGCGCCGTGCATCACGGACCTTCAGGTCGCGGTGGTGCTCGTTCGTCTTTGGCCTTAGGCGAATCTCCTTAATCTCAATCTTCGTCTGGGCTTTTCGCGCCTCCCGTTCCTTCTTTGCTCTTTCATAGATGAACTTTCCAAAATCCATCACCCTGCAAACAGGAGGATCGGCTGCTGGGGCAACTTCCACCAGGTCTAAATCAGCATCACGCGCTATCCTTAGAGCTTCATCGATTGATACTACACCGATATTCTCACCTTCGGGCCCAATCAGGCGTACCTCAGGGACACGGATGGATTCATTTACACGGTAATTCGCTGCGCTGATATGTCACTCCTTCTCAAATGCTGAAACAAATCACTGGCGCAAAGCCAGTGTGACTCATGATACCATGAATCGGCGAAAATCGTCAACAGAATTTCGAGTATATCCAGGGAGATAAAATCTAACTTCCTTCTCTCAAATCCTCGTTCGCTCGCTCTAAAAATTCTTCCAGTGATATCGCTCCCGGGTTTTCGCCCGAGCGCAAGCGCAAGGCAACCGCACCTTGCTCCATCTCCCGGTCGCCTACCACAAGCATGTAGGGGATTTTTTGATTCTGCGCATCACGTATTTTGGCGTTCATACGTTCGCTGCGCTCGTCCACTTCGACACGAACACCCGCAGCTTTCAGTTTCTCGGCAACCTGGTGAGCATATGATAAGTGACGGTCAGCAATCGGGATAAGAACAGCCTGTACTGGTGCCAGCCAAACCGGGAATGCCCCTGCAAAGTGCTCGATGACGACACCCAAAAAGCGTTCCGTGGAGCCTGTCACGGCGCGGTGCAACACGACCGGTGTGTGCTCCTGACCGTCTTCTCCGATATAACTTAACCCCAGCCGCGCTGGCTGGATGAAATCCACCTGGATCGTAGATAGCTGCCATTCGCGGCCCAATACATCCCGCGCCAGGAAGTCGGCTTTTGGACCATAGAAAGCCGCTTCGCCGGTGGCTTCAAAGTACTCCACACCGCTGGCATCCAGGGCCTCACGCAAAGCCGCCTCGGCTTTAACCCACTTTTCCTCATCTTGGACATATTTCCCGCCCTCGCCGCGCAGCGACAATCGAACCACATAATCGGTAAATTTATAGCGGGCCAGCACTTCCTGGATCAGATTTAGAGCCAGAGAAAATTCACTGCCGACCTGTTCCTCGGTACAAAAGATATGGCAGTCATCCTGCGTAAGGGCGCGCACACGCGTCAACCCAGTCAGCTCCCCGGTCTTCTCGTAACGATAGAGTGTGGCAAATTCCGAAAAGCGCAGCGGCAGCTCGCGGTAGGAATGCCTTCCCATTTCACGGAATAGCGTCATGTGGCTGGGACAGTTCATCGGCTTGAGGCGAAACACCACGTTCTCATCTTGCATGGGCGGGAACATCGACTCTTTGTAGTTATCGTAATGCCCGGAACGTTTATATAGATCTTCTTTCACCAGGTGCCCGGTCCATACATGCTGGTAACCAAAGCGCGTCTGCACATCGCGCACGAAGTTTTCCATCAGGTAGCGCAGGGTCTCACCCTTCGGCGTAAAGAGCGGCAATCCCGGTCCGACATCGTCAGAAAAATAAAACAAACCCAACTCTTTGCCCAATTTGCGGTGATCGCGCTTTTTTGCCTCTTCAATACGCCAGAGGTATTCTTCCAATTCCTGTGCGTCGCGCCATGCTGTACCGTAAACTCGCTGCAACATACGATTGTGCTCGTCACCCCGCCAGTAAGCTCCTGCCACGCTCATCAGCTTAACCGCAACTGGATTGATCTTGCGAGTGTTTTCTACATGGGGACCGCGGCAGAGGTCTACGAAGGTATCATGTGTATAAATTGAAATCTCCGGCTTCTCGGCCAGTGGCTGCCCATACTCATCGAAACCGCCCTGCTCCAGCCCTTCGATGAGCTCAAGCTTATAGGGTTGCTGTTCGAATATCTTGCGCGCTTCATCAGCACTCACCACCTTTTTAACAAAAGGATGATCGCCAGCGATGATCTCTCGCATGCGTTGTTCGATTTCCTGCAAATCATCGGGGGTCAGGGAGCGGGGCAGATCGAAATCATAATAAAAGCCATCTTCCACCGGAGGGCCAATCGTATATTTTGCCTCGGGGAATTTCTCCACCACAGCTTGGGCCATGACATGTGCTGCCGAATGGCGTATGCAATAAAGGTCGCTATCTTCGTAGCGCTCCTGTTTCTTTTCAGCCATATTAATCTCCTTTTCTTTCCCTTAACAAAAAACCTCGCCCTTCTGGGGCGAGAGGTGCTATTCACGCGGTTCCACCCAGATTTTAGCCCAACTGTCCTTTAAGGAACAGTCCTGCCAATCTCTTTGAACCGATAACGGGGTCAACCGTTTACCTTACTCAGCTCACGCTTTTGGGGCTCACGCTCGCGGGGGGTTTTCTCCTGGTCGCCGCCGAGGAGGCTTTCAGCCGATGGCCTCCATTCTCTATCGGGGAGATGCCAGGGTACTCGACCCGGTCATCGCGGTTGTGGGCGGTATAGGACTCGAACCTACGACCTTTGCGATGTCAACGCAACGCTCTAACCAGCTGAGCTAACCGCCCATAGAATGGTGCGCAAATTATAACTGGCAGATTGGAAAAAGGCAAGAATGGATCAAGGGGCGCGTGCACTGGCTGGTTCATTGGCGTCAACAAACAGCCACAACCAGAACTGCCAGTTCGCGATTGGCGTCGAAACCACCACCGGGGTTGGTGTAGGAACGGGCGTGCCAGCCACCTGGGCTAAAGGAACCACCGGGACATCCCCCGGGCGCACCATACTCCCCTCTTCATAAGCCCACTCGATTACAGATGCGTCAGAGGTGGCATAGGCGATCTGGGTCTGCAAGCTATCCTGGGTTTGAATCTGCCCCTCCAGCTGCGCCAATACCCCCTCTTTTCGGGTGCTCAGGCGCCGCAAGGCTGACATACGATTATTGAAATCCATCACCAGAATAGCGAGCACCACGAACCCGATGATGATCAAGGCGTATCTCCAGCTAAAATTCGGGACCTTCATAATCTCATCTTACCGCAGCCTGCCCTTTGGCGCAAGACCCTTCGGTTCAAGTTAAGACAACCTCCCCTGCTAATCATAGCAAGGGAGATGTTGCAAGGTGTGTGCCGAAGGTGGGACTTGAACCCACATGAGCGTATGCTCACTACGCCCTGAACGTAGCGCGTCTGCCAATTCCGCCACTTCGGCTTGCGCGGGTTATTTTACCCCGATTCAAGGTTTTGTCAACCTTTTATGCCTCAAGTTGACAGGGTTTTCAAAAGTTGAAAGCCTTAAGCCTAAGTTGGTAACAATTTATCCCTCTTTCAATCGAGATGTGATACAAATCTGGTGATTTTGATTGGCATAAATGTTAGTCTTACCTCCTTTTCTATGCCTATGCGACATGCTATAATCGTTGAGATGGCTATGGATACTTTCCTACAAGAACTACTCACTCTACTGACACAATCTCCCGGCAACCTGACTTACCATGTGGTGCTGTCTTTTTCCGTAGCCGGCTCGCTGCAGGCTAGTTTGAGCCAATGGCGCAACAACCAGTTTCCCCAGGGGAGGCGTCTGATTATCGGGCTGAGCTTGCTGCTGGCGATTCGCTTGGTGATATTTGTCCTGGCGGGCATCGCCTGGCAAGGTCTGGTCAACGAGCACATTTTGCTTCCTCCTGTGGACCGCGCTGCGACCCTGATCAGTCTACTCATCATCATCTGGATGTGGTGCATTCCCGAACCACTCCGCTTGGCTGACGCCGCTACCTGGCTGCTTGGACTGCTCGGCCTGACCGGCCTGGCGCTCAACTTGGTCTGGTGGTTGGGGCAAGGGAGTGGTATTGACTACAACGGCTCCTGGCCAGACTTCATTGGAGAAGTGGTTGCCATCTCCCTGATTGTCATTGGAGGCGTGATATTGCTCGTCCGCAAACCAAACAGCTGGGGTTATGGTCTGGGCATGCTGGGCATAGCTCTCGCTGGGCATGTTGCCTACCTGGCACTGCCTGCGCCCGAAGGTGATTATTCCGGCGTGCTGCGCATGGCCCAGATGGCATATTATCCTTTCTTGTTCGCTTTGCCTCAGCGATTCCCAACAAGTACTCAGCAGGACCCAATACCCGCCGTGCCAGCGGAGCACAAACGCCCCACAAGCGACCCCAAGCTCTTGGAGAGTTTTCTGTACCTAAGTAGCGAAAGTGAACCCGATAGAATTTGTCAGGCCATCACCCGGACCCTCGCCACAGCCCTTGTAGCTGATATTTGTCTGTTGCTTACGCCACCCAATGAGCACAATGAGATTAATATCCAATGTGGTTTTGATCTGATTCGCGAAGAAAATCTGACAGGCTCATCACTTTCAGCAAAATCAGTATCGCTGATATCCACCGCCTTGACTCGCCGCTTACCCCTGCGCCTGCCGGCCAGCAGCACTTCCACAGATTTGCGAACTCTGGCAAGCCACTTGCATCTTGAGCGACCAGGACACATGCTGTTTGTGCCGGTTGTCTCAGCCGACGACAGCCCAATTGCAGGGCTTTTATTGCTATCACCATACTCCAATCGGGCTTGGACGAGTGAAGACCAGACACAACTTTCTCGTTTCGCCACCGCCATGGCACAGCTCTTGCAACGTACTCAGATGCTCGCCTATTTACAAATCGAGCTAAACCAAACCCAGGAGAAACTGGAAAGCGCCAAGGCGAAGGCGAAAGCACTTCAAAGCGAAAACGAAGATTTACATTATCAAGTCCAAATCGCTAACGAGCAGGGTGAGAAGAACCTTCTTCGAGCCGAGTCCCTGGCAGCAATCATCGCCAATCAGGGTGAGACAGGGCTTACCACCCCCGATCAAATAGCCGGAGTGGCACCCAAGGGAAGCACGGAGACAGAAGTCAGCCGACTGCAAAGCCTCTTGCACGCCCAGACACCAGATGCCCATGAACCGACCTACATGGAAGGCGAGCTACGCCTGGCGCTGGAAGAGGTGGCTCGATTGAAGTC
>DATCYX010000174.1:0-7687 GCA_036526235.1 Anaerolineales bacterium
CGCCGAGTTACGGGCAGCCCTAGAGCAGGCTTCGCCGCGCAAGGTTTACCTTTTTGGACTGCCGCCAGATGCTCAACGGCTGGACGCATTTCTCCAGCGTTTATCTGGGCTGCTCAAGTATGCCCTAAAGGGCAGCCAGGGTCGCGTGAGCATACCAGTGCTGGCTGCCGCTACCGGGCAACGCGAGATCAGCGTGCGCCTCGGATTGGCCTGGCTGGAAGCCGGCGGGCATATCGTTGTGACCGCTCACGAGGGGGACGAGATGGTCATCTCTCTAGGACAAGGCTCATCCAGCGACCAGCTCGGCGATCGGACAGCCCGGTTGAAGGCATTGATTGACGAAACCGCCGCTTACCGCGCTTTCTTCAAGCGCGCCGATAAGGAAAGCCTGCTCTGAAGAGATTGGGCTATAATTATTGTCAGCAGAGTGTATATCATCAATAAAAGGAATGGTTTGCTAATCCGTAGCAATCCACCCAATCATCCAGTGTTGAGATGAGTTACAATATCAACCCCAATAACCCCTAGAATCTCAGGAGGAGATCATGAACGGACGATTTGTTAATAACGGCACATCCTTCAAAGTAAAGGCAGCCAAGGCAAAAGAGAGGGACATCGAGGTCATCCTTCCGCCAGGACTGGCCGCCACCCATGAAGTCGTGAAAAAGAGCCTCCCGAAAGGAATCCCAACCACCTGGAAGGGCGGCGAGATTACATGGTTCAACAACTTTGGGCTGAAAGAAAGGGGGAAATCAGGTTTTGTGAGCGGACAGGTGTCTGAGAGTTACGAGATTATCCTGGATAAGGAATCCGGCAAAACCCTGGTGTACTACGATGGCAGCAGCGTGAAAGCCTTCCCGCCAGGAGATCTTGGGGATACCCCTGGAAGATCTGGCAAAGTATCGGCCAGGCTGAAGCTGGGCGATCCCCCATGCGGGTCGGGCTAATAAGGTGAAAGATTGAAACATGATACGTGCCGAATATTAAATTCGGCACGTGCTACTTGATTACCCTATCCCCTCTGGCCCCCCTTCCCACCGGAAGGGAGGTAAAAACGCGAAATTAGGGATAAGTTATGTTTCGTCTTTCAGCGCGCATCCCAGGCCTGTAAGATCTCGCGGTGGTAGGGCACATTCTCCAGGAAGGTGCGGCGCATGTCCAGGTCGCTGATTTTCGCCGCCCTATCCCGCAGCAAGGAATAAGCGGTCTCTAAAATCCTCGCCGCTGCGGGATCACCCGCCGCCAACAAAACCAGGTAGCAGGTCAGATAGACTCGCAAGGGCTCGTCCGTGCCGGTCAAGGAGCCACCGCCGTCCAGGTAGGACAGAATCGCCCCAACATGTGCTCTGGCATTAGCGATATCGCCGCTGGCCAAGGCCAAGCGCGCCAGCCCGGCCAAGGGTTCCGTCGCCAGGTCGGGCTGATCGAGCGAGCGGCGGATCTCCAGCGCCCTCTGGTATGCCTGCGCGGCTGCCTCCCACTGACTTAACCCATAAGCAGCGTGCCCAGCATAGGTCTGCCCCCAGGCTTCGCTGGAAGGGTCGCCCGACTGGCGGGCCACGTTCAAGCATTGTTGTGCGTAAGTTTGTGCCGCTGCGTAGTCGCCTTGTCTTTCAGAAAATGAGCTCAGGTTGGCCAGGACGACGGCCTCATTTTCCCGCTCGCCTGCCTGGCGGGCAACGCGCAGATTCTGCTCGCAATAAGATCCCGCCCTGGTGTAGTCGCCTAGCAAGCCAGTGAGCCAGCCCAGGTTGCCTAACACGCGGCCCTGTTGGGCTTGATCGCCAATCTTTTGAGTTATCAGGAGGGACTGCTGGTAGGTATCGATAGCTTGGCTGTAATTGCCCAACTGCCCGTCTAAGCCTCCCAGGTTGTTGAGCGCGGCTGCCTCGATACGCAAATTGCCGCTCTCTCGGGCAACTTCCAGGCTGTGCTCATAATAACGGCGCGCCGTCTCTGTGTCGCTTTGTTCCCAGGCGATTAAACCCAGAAAGTTCAACGCCCGGCTTTGCTCATGTTGGTCGCCGGTCTGGCGCGCCAGCTCCAAGCCCTTCTCAGCCTGGAGTACAGCGGCCTCGTGTTTTCCTTGTCGTAACATGGCATATGCCCAGGTGAGGAGGGCGCGCACCTCCATATCTTTGACGCCAGCAACCCCGGCCAATTCTGCTGCCTTCTCAGCCTGTGCAGCCGCACCCTGATAATCTCCGATGGTGTGGGCGTATCTCGCCGACCGCTCTCCCACCTCGGCACCCCGCGCCCCTCTCCCTGGGCGCTCGGTGTGTTCGTCTAACGCCTCGGCAAGACTGGCCAGCGCTTCCAAGTCCTGCCCGCGCTGCTGGCTATCTCCGAGCAAGGCATACAACGCTTCGCGCTCCAACAACAGATGGTAGCGCCCTTCAAGGTCACTCTCGGGGGTTAGAGCAAACGCCCGGCTGTAATAGTCAACTGCCTGGTTATTTTGATAGGCATCCCGGGCGGCATCACCGGCGAGTTGCAGGTAGCGGCGCGCCTTTTCAACCAGTTCAGCCTGTTCGCTGTGATAAGCCAGCTCGCCATAATGCAAATTTAGCCCATCGGCATACAGGCCCTCTATCGCCTCTACCGCAAGGGCGTGCAATTCCCGGCGATGCGTTCTCACCAGCATTTGGTAAGCAGTGTCGTGCAGCAAGGCATGCAGGAATAGATAGCGCAGCTCGCTCAGCTCAGTCCATATAGAGGCTTCCAAGGCAACCGCCATCTTCTGGAAAAATCGCTCGTCGGGTTGCGACATGCGCACCAGAAGCCCCAATTCAAACTCTCGACCTAAGATCGAGGCGGTTTGGACTACATTTCTCACCTCTTCACCCAAGCGGTCCAGACGAGAGATCAGCACGGCGCGCACATCCCCCGGAAGCAGCGGCTGATCTCCCGTTCCAACTGGGCGGCATCCATCTGCATCCAGAACCAGGTGTCCCTCTTCCTGGAGATAGCGAAGGATCTGCTCGGCAAAGAAAGGGTTGCCCTGCGAACGCTCTTCGAGCAAGCTAAGCAACTGGGGTGAAGGGGAGCTTTTCAGAATCCTCTCTGCCAGCTGCGCCAGGTCTTGGCTGGAGAATCCCACCAGATCGAGCTCCTGAACTGTCACACGCTGATCAAAAATCGGTATATGCCCCTCACGCCGGGCAGCGGCGAGGATGGCGATAGGGTATGAGCGGCTCTCATCAACGGTCAGGGCGCGCTCCAGACGGGAGATAAACGCCCGGGAATCATCGTCCAACCAGTGAGCATCTTCCAGGAAGATGATCAGCGCACCCCGCTGGCTCTCGGCCTGCAGCAGGACCGTCAGGGCAGTCAAGGTGTTCTCATAGCGCCCCTGGGGGTCGAGCTGCTCGTAAAGCGAGTCTGGCCAGTGCAGGTCGACCAGCGCGCCCAGGAAAGAGCGAGTGCGGTCGAGCTCTCCCGCCAATCCTGAATCTATTTGGCTTGTCTCTTCAATAAGCTGGTCTAATTTTTGGTTGAAGCTGCGCTTGTTGCGCACCTCGGTAACCACATCGGATTGAGCGAAGTAATGCCGTAGCCAGTATTTGAAAGGGTTGAACGGCTCCCGCAGGGTGGTGTCGGTCTGGCAAAGCGCCCATACAGCCTGATGGGTTTCAAATAATGGAGAAGTCTGGAAAGCATGCACCAGGCGGCTCTTACCGATGCCCGGGTCACCCCAAACCACCAGCGCTCCGGTGTAGCGCCCCTGCCAGAGCGGGGCGACGAATGCCTCCAAGCGGTCCAGCTCCTGTTCGCGGCCGAGCAGCTCGCCCGGGTAGATCGCTTCGATATCCTCCTTGCGATCGTAGAGGGCGTATACCACCTGTTTTTCAGCGAAACCCTTGAAGGCCATCTCGCCCTCCAGGTAAAGCTCAAAGCGGTCCATCACCCGCTGGGCGATGCGCCCATCAACCCAGATCTCCCCGCGCGGGGCTGCGCTCATCAAGCGCGCCGCCAGGTTGACGCCCTCCCCATAACAGGTATATTCTTCCAGAAGCGAGGAGCCGATGAAGCCAGCATGGGCGATCTGGTAGCTGACCCCGGCGTGGATGGGTATGCTGGTCAGCGGTTGCAGGGCGAGCAAGAAATTCAGCGCCCGTTCAATATCGTTCTCATAAGCGACCGGCGCACCCCAGAAAAACAATAAATTGGAGCCTTTATCGCCGAAGTCCAGCCGGTTGAGCAGACCGCCATAGCGCCCCTGCAGCTCGAAGAGTGTCTGCATGAAAACGGACAGCTGGGCTTCAGTGCGCACCGTGGGCAGTTTGATGAACAGGTTGACCACCTGGCGGAACTCCCCGCTGTGTGCCTGGCTGACCAGGCCCTCGGGGTAAAAGTGTGCCATGATCTTTGGGTCGACAGGGAGTTCACGGATGGGTTGTGGCGGCGGAAGGGTGGCGTTCACGCGGGTGAGGCGATAATAATCGCCCACAGGCTGCGCCTCCACCCATTGAGCCACCCGAGAGAAAAAGGCGGCGTCCATGACGATCTCACCCGCCTGGGCCTGGTGCTCGGCCTGGGCGCAGCCATCCACCGCCGTGCCCCGGAAATAGCTGACCGCCCGGTGTTGGTCCTGGGAGGTCACAATGCCCCAGCTCACCTCTCCCACCGCCAGGCCCAGCTTGGCATGCAGGGCGAAACTGCCATAAGGGGTTTGCCATTCTGGTTTGGCTGCCATGGTCTCCTGGACAGCCCAGGCAGCTGCCAGGGCTCGCTGGTACCCATCCCCTTCATCCAGCGAAGCGAGCGGGAAAAGGGCGGTGAACGCATCCCCGGCCAGTGTGGCGATGAAGCCGCCCTGGGCATGCACGCTCCTCATCAGCGGGTCGAGGGCGGCGCGCATCATAGTAGCCAAGACCTCGGCGCCATGCGGGCCGTGCGCCATCAGGGCTACGGTCATGGTCGAGAAGCCGGAGATATCTAAAAACAGTCCCACGGCAGGGAACTGGCCCTGGAATTTGCCGGATTTGAAATTATCCTGAATAAAGTGGGGGACAAGGTTGTGCATGGCGGAGTAATTATACTGCGGTTATGCCCACCCCCTCGTTCCCCCTCCCTTCCGCCTTGGTAGCGGGAGGGGGATGAAAGACGGAAAAACGGGGCAATCCTTTGTCTTTACAAACCGATCTCAAATGCGTCCGGGACGTTTACTCCTAACCTGCCTCCAGCAGAAGCTTCAAGGCTTCCAAATTGGTTACAAACTGACTTTCGAGTTGCTTTCTGACCAAACCTTCTGCCAGCTTGAAAAATCCGCCTACCTCAAGCTGTCCATCCATGGTCACTTTCGTGCCATTCCCCTCTGATACAAATTTCATTCCACCTTCTAGTGGAAATGGACCACTAACCACCTTGAAACCGTGATGATTGGGCGGATCCCAGGTAGTGATTTCCGAGGTGGCTTCGATACTGCGGCCCAGAAAGCGGGCAACAGCGCGTTGGGTTGAGCCGATGCCGTGCGGACCTTCGGAGCTCCATTCCGCAGATATCATTTGGCTCTGCCATTTATGCACGTTGGCAGCGTCGGACACATAATCAAAGACTTCTTGTTGCGGGCGGTTGATGAATATTGACTTTTCAATTGTAAACATTGTATGTTCTCCTTTGGCTATTAGAAATGGACATTAATCTTAGTTGTTCGTGTTTTAGTAGTGCAACACATTTTAGTAGTGCAACACAAATGAATATTGACTGATAGTTTTCCTTCCTTTCTCCGATAGATAAAATTGGTAAACCCGTGTTTGCTAGACGAGAGGCCTATATGAGGAGGCGACAGTGCGCTGTCAAAAACAGCAATGCAGGCGATGACGAAGCAACCCCTCTTAATCAGGTCGGGGGATTGCTTCGAACCTGGAAAGAGCACCAGGTTCTCGCGATGACATGCGAATTTTGTTTGGTTGGTTAAATAAAGCTGCCCCTCCGGAGATCCAGAAGGGCAGCTTCTTGGTCATCTAATTTCTAGGCTTCGTTGAGGAAAAAGATGGAGGGTTGGCCCATCACGCCGGCTTTCTCCATCGCCGCTTTCAGCTCGGGTGAATGGGCAAATTTTTGGGCGTTCGCCAGCGAATCCCACTTAAAAAGTGCGGTTATATTGTTCGGATCGCTTTCGTTACGATAAACGTGTGCCGAGAGCTCGCCGCTTCTTTTGCGCAAATCGATATTTGAATCAAATAACTTTTTCCACTCTGCGAAGTTCTTTACTTGATGTTGAACTAACATACTGGACATGCTGATTTTCTCCTTGTTTAAGATTTGGGCAAACTGGAACTTCTGCCGGATGGCGCCCAGAGCACATTGCGTAGGGAATGGCCCCCAAAAAAAACGGGCAACCTGACCTTGAATCAAGTTACCCGGGAGGGTGGCCTAAATCAGCAGTTGTATATCAATTTGACCTTACTAATCCATATTATACCACGGGAACTCATTCGAGAGATGATGATTGGATGAGTGTTCAAGGGCAATCGCATTAGAGCGATTTCCCCCCTGGATATGGCGAAAAAGAGTTTCCGAACGATCTCTTTGTATACGCCCACCCCCTCGATCCATCTCCCTGCCGCCCTTCAGGCTACGCCCGCAGGGGGTTAGGGGTGGGTGGGGGTTGTGGTGAGGACGCGGCGAATCTCCACCCTCAAATACTGTGACTTTAGTGTAACCAAACAGGCTAAGAGTCGTTTAATAGGATGCACAAAGCAACCCGACCTTGTGCATCCTATTCGTGAGATTACCCGATGGTCAATGTCCTCAGCGATCGTGACACGCCACAAAGCAAGGCGACGGTGCTCCTGGTGAGCGACGACCTGGAGAGCGCCCGCATCTGGGCCTACAGCCTGGAGCAGGCCGGGCTGCAGGTCTGCCAGGCCGGGTTCAGCGAGAAAACCTTGCAGGTATGGTCCAGCGAGTTCCCCGATTTGATCATCCTGGAAGACCACAACGCCCGTGCGGACGTCTTTGAGTTTTGCCGCCAAATTCGGCAGGAGGCGGCGGTGCCGATCTTGGTAATGACCGCCAACAGCCAGGAGGCGCACCTGATGGAGGCCTACCGGGCCGGGGCGGATGACTGCGTGCCGCCGCCGGTCAGCCCGCGGCTCTTCATGGCCAAGGTGAAAGCCTGGCTGCGCCGGGCGCAGGTGCTGCCCAACGCCGCCCTGGCTGCCGTCCAGGTGGGCGAATTTCAGCTCGACCCCGACCGCCGCATACTGACCACTCCCAACGGCCAGCTGCTGAAGCTCACCAATCTGGAGACCCGCCTGCTGTACCTGTTCATGAACCACCCGGCCTGGATCATGGAGACGGATTACCTGGTCAACCGCGTGTGGGGTCACTTCGGCGACGGGGACGGCGTCTTGCTCAAGAACCTGGTCTACCGCCTGCGGCGCAAGATCGAGCCCAACCCCAGCCATCCGTGCTACCTGCTCACAGAGAGCAACCTGGGCTACCGCTTCCGCCCGGAAGGTGAGCTCTCCTCAACGGTGGATGTGCCAAACAAAGACCAAACAGGGGGGTCAGGCCAAACGCAGCCCGTGATGCACACCACCCCGCTCCAGGCACGGGATAGCGCCGAGGGCGCCTCTAGGGGACGGGCGCGCAACACCGGGCAGCTCCACCCCCGCTTCCCCAAGCACAACGATTAACCCAGCCCCGCGCGGCGCAAAAATTGCGACCGGCTGTGACC
>DATCYX010000175.1:0-4866 GCA_036526235.1 Anaerolineales bacterium
CAGTAGTTACATAGAAGGTAGTTCAGAAAATCAAAAAGGGACTACCTGAAAGGAGAAAATAAAATGAACACACACAGAAGGACAGCAATACTTGTAGGCATATTCTTCATCATTGGAACAGTTGCCGGCGTTTCGAGCGGCGTTGTTACCGGTCCGGTTTTGGGTGGTTCTGATTACCTTGCCAAAGTCGCAGCGAATGAGAGCAAAATCGCCCTGGGCGCCCTCCTGGTGTTGGTGATGGGTTTCCCCCTGGCGATGATTCCGGTCCTGATGTTCCCGATCTTTCGCAAATACAGCGAACCCTTGGCGCTTGGCGCAGTTGTTTTTAGGGGCGTATTGGAAGCCGTGACCTATATGGCGCTCGCTGTCTATTGGCTTTTGCTCATCCCGGTAAGCCAGGAATTCGTAAAGGCAGGCACAGCGGATGCACTGACTTTTCAGGCAATGGGCGCTTTTCTCACCAAAGCTGGTTACTGGACCGAGCACCTGCTGGCGTTGGTTTTCACCATCGGCGCTATGATGTTGTATTGGCTCTTTTATAAAACCAAACTTGTTCCAAATTGGCTGTCGTTATGGGGTTTCATAGGAGCGATCTTGAATTTCGTCGCGGCAATTTTCAATATGTTTGACCCAACACACCCGTCTCTTTCCCTAGGCGTCAAATGGGGCAACTTGATTATCCCGCTGGCAATTCAGGAAATGGTATTTGCGCTGTGGGTGATCGTGAAGGGATTCAATCCAGATGCAGCTATCTTGAAGGACAGGATTGTCGCATCATGAAGGCTTTCGTCAATCGATATCAAATCTCCATATTTTTCATCCTCACCTTTGTTATCAGTTGGTTTCCCTGGTATGCGGGAATCGCACCGGAAGTCATGGCGATGGGTCCATCCATCGCCGCCTTCACCATAGCGCTCATTGTCGGCGGCAGGCGCGGATTTGTCGATCTTCTGCGACCGTTCGGACGCTGGCGAGCCAGCCTGGGTGTATGGGGGCTAGCTATCTTTGGACCAGGGATTTTATACCTAATTGGGCTCGTTGTGCACTTGCTCATGGGTGGCGAAGCTCCCCCGTTCATCATGATTCGCGAAGAACTAAACCTGCTCCTACTATATCTTTTCCTTGTTGTTTTGATGCCTTGGAATGGGCCAGTGGGCGAAGAATTCGGCTGGCGTGGCTATGTGCTTCCCAAATTGCAGAATAAATACAGCCCATTGATTGCCAGCCTGGTAATCGGCACCGTCTGGGGAATTTGGCATCTGCCCAGTTTCTTTGCCCCTCAGGGTGTGATCAGCGCGCTCACAACAGCATTGGGAATCGGTTTTCTTATCCCTTATAGCCTGGGAACGATCGCCAATTCTGTTTTCATGGCCTGGCTGTACAACAAATCCAAAGCCAGCGCGCTGATTGCCGGAATCATTTGGCATGCAGCGATCGACTTTTGGGCGCCTATACTTCTAAGCGACTCATCCCTTGTCGCTGCTCGTGAAGGAAATCATCTTCCCACCATCGCACCCAACCTTTATCTAACGGTTTTGGCTGTTCAAGTCGTGGTGGCTTCCGTCTTGGTAATTGCCACAAAAGGGAAATTGGGCTTTTCAGAGCAAACTTGATAATGGAAACATGATGAACCAGAAAGTTTTGTACTTTTGTGGAATGCTTGTGCCATTCACTTATATCTTCATGTACATCCTCGGTGGGGCATTACGCCCAGGTTACAGCCACATTTCGGATTCAGTGAGTGAATTACTTTCGCGGGGAGCGCCCAACAAGAAACTACTGGATAGTTTCAATGTAGCCTTTGCCTTGTTTTACATATTGTTTGGATTTGGAGTATTCCAGTTTGTAATGGGAAGTGATCATAATGCATTGGTAGGTCGTATCGGAGCTGGGATGATCATTGCTGTTGGGATAGCCAGTATCGGGAGTGCCATCTTTCCTCAGGATGCGACAGACACTCCACGCACTTTGCCTGGAACCCTGCACTTGATATTTGTGTTTGGCGTTCAAATCCCCGGCGCCATAATTTCAACGTTGTTGATAGGAATCTGGATGAATCAAGCGGATATTCTCGCAGGGTTTGCAACCTATTCGTTTATTTCAGCAGGTGCTATTGTTCTTTCAGGTGCACTTGCGGGCCCATCCATGGGGAAGCCATTCATGGGTGTAGTTGAACGAATCTCTGCCTTGGCTGTCCATCAATGGATATTTTTTTTGGCTTGGAATCTGTTGGGAAGCTAGCAACGGAGATATATTGATAACTCTGTTGGCTATTCAAGAAATGGTATTCGCGCTGTGGTTGACCGTGAAGGGATTTGACCCAACTGCAATTTCCCCAGAGACTTTTGCGCAGGCACCAACAGAGTGAATTGCCTGCGATTGAGTAATCACATCAAGGATGTAGACAGGGACCACAGTTTTATTTGGGTTCAATTCAATAATAACTACGTAGATTCAAGTAGTAAGTGAAACTTTGTTGGCTGAAAAAGATGTAAGGGGAGGTCAACAGCCAGAGTGGCCCTGGAGGCTACTCCTGCAAAGTTTGAAAGGTGTAGATGATGTCAAGACGAATCTTGGTTCTGGGTGGGACAGGCATGTTGGGTCAGCCGGTCGTGCACTGCCTGACCGATAAAGGACACACGGTACGGATTCTCACCCGCAGCGCCGAAAAAACCCATAATATGTTTGGCGACACTGTCGACGTTGTCGAGGGAACAGCAACGAACAGAGACGATATCCGGGCGGCGCTGATAGGATGTGACGCCGTGCATATCAACCTGACGCCAGTGTCGGAGTTGGCCGCCACACGGCACGTCATTGAACTGGCGGAGGATCGACTTGAACGCATCACCTATGTCTCAGCCACTACACTGAGCGAGGAAAACCGCTGGTTTGACAGGGTTGACGTGAAGTTATGCACCGAGGAACTCTTGCGGAACAGCGGCATCCAGCACGCGGTCTTCTGCCCCACCTGGGTGATGGAGACACTGCATAATTTCATAAGGGGCAACAGGGCAGTCGTATTACATGGTAATAACCCGCCGGAGTTGCACTTCTTTGCCGCTGCCGACTTCGGGCGGATGGTGGCCGCTTCTTATGATGACGAACGGGCGCTCGGGAAGCGACTGTTCGTTTATGGCCCGGAAGCCATCACCCTGCAAGATGCGACGGAGCGCTTCGTCGCCGCCTGTTATCCAACCGTCAAAGTGATGCGCTGGAAACTCTGGCAGGCGCGGCTCGTTGCAAAACTGATTCGCAACGAAAACCTGGCTGAAGTCACGGAGTTGATCGCCTACCTCGACGTAGCTGGCGAGCATGGCGACCCTTCCGAGGCCAATACGCTCTTCGGCGCCCCAGCCATCGCCCTCGATGAGTGGTTCAAGATGCCCAAAGACAGCCGCAAGGGCATGCCGCATTGAATGGGTAATAGAGACGAATAAAAGGAGCAGAAAATGAATACGCACAGAAAAAACGCAATCATTGTTGGGGTGTTGTTCATCATCGCCACCGCTTTTCTGTTCATAGGAGAATCTGTTTATGCTCCTGTGCTTACCACACCAGATTACCTGGAAACGGCTTATCCCGCTCGCATCACAGCCATCCTTGGTATCCTGCTGGAGTTTGCCTGTGTGCTTTCCATCCCTCTCATCCCGGTATTCCTGTTCCCGGTATTAAGGAAACACAGCGAAACATTGGCCCTAGGATACCTCGTCTTCAGACTTTTCGAGGCTGTACTCTTTGTGCTGGACGAGATCAACAAACTGATGAACATTAGTTTAAGCCAGCATTATCTGGCCAATCAGGGTGCGGATCCTGCCAATTTTCAAACGGCGGGCAGCTTATTTCAGGCCTGGAACGACTGGTCCTTTTCGTTCTACGTCTTCATCTTCGCCATCGGGGCAATGATGCTTTATGCTGTCCTCTATCGGTCAAAACTAATTCCTCGTTTTATCTCTGGCTGGGGTTTTATCAGCGCGGTATTGATTTTCACCGGTGTGCTCCTGGGGATGCTGGAACTCGATCTCAATTTCCCAGGTATGGCTTTTGAACTCATATTTATTGTCCCCATCGCCGTGCAGGAAATGGTGATGGCGTTGTGGCTGATCATCAAAGGCTTCGATCCATCTGTAATCTCTTCTCTCTCTGCTAAACAGGCTTAATGATATGAACGAGACTCACCTAAAAAGGAAGGATGCCTAAATGAAAGCGATTGTATATGAAAAATATGGACCTCCAGAGGTTCTCCAGCTCAAAGAGGTAGCCAAACCTGTCCCAAAGGATAATGAATTATTGATAAAAGTTCATGCGACCACCGTCACAGCCGCGGATTGGCGCATGCGCAAGCCTGACCCGGTTGCCGCTCGGCTATTCAATGGTCTCTTTAGGCCCAAAAAGTTCAATATTTTAGGTTTTGAGCTGGCCGGGGAAGTCGAAGCTGTCGGGAAAATTGTAAAACGATTTAAGCCAGGTGATCAGGTTTTTGGAAATACCGGGTTTGGTTATGGTGCATATGCCGAGTACAGATGTTTACCTGAAGAAGGGGATGAAAAAAAGGGGTTGATAGCCATAAAACCGGCCAGTATTCCCTATGAACAGGCTGCTGCCGTTTCTTTTGGGGGATTGGCAGCATTGAATATTCTTAGAAAAGGGAACATCCAGAGTGGGCAGAAGGTTCTTATCAACGGCGCTTCTAGTAGTACAGGTACCTATGCAGTGCAACTTGCCAAGTACTGGAGGGCGGAAGTGACCGGGGTTTGCAGTGCCGCGAATTTCGAACTTGTGAAATCACTGGGAGCTGACAAGGTTATCGATTACACCAAGGAGGATTTCACAGAAAGCAGAGAGAATTACGATCTAATTTTTGAT
>DATCYX010000176.1:0-2343 GCA_036526235.1 Anaerolineales bacterium
CGATGGACATCTGGATCGATCAACTATCATTCACTTATCCAGCTGGTGTGACTGCCCTGCAAGAGGTATCACTCAAGATATCATCAGGGGAGAGCGTGGCAATTATTGGGGAGAATGGGGCCGGGAAAACCACCCTGGTCAAGCACATCAATGGCTTATTAAAGCCAACGTCTGGCCAGGTGCTTGTGGGAGGGTGGAACACGCGGGAGTACACAGTCGCGCAATTGGCTTCTAAGGTGGGCTATGTCTTCCAGAACCCAGATGATCAGTTATTCGCATCAACCGTATGGGCGGAGGTACTTTTTGGACCCAAGAACATTGGCTTGACGATGGAACAAGCTACCGAACGAGCAGACGCTGCTCTGCGAGCAGTAGGGTTAATAGACTCGGCTCAAAAACATCCCTATGATCTCTCCATAAGTCAACGAAAAAAGGTAGCGGTGGCTTCTGTGTTAGCCATGCAGACCCCCATGCTGGTTTTGGATGAACCAACCACTGGACAAGACCACAACGACACCGAGCTTGTTGGTCAAATTGTGGAAGACTTGAAAGAGCAAGGCCGGACAGTAATCACGATCACTCACGACATCGATTTTTGTGCTGAACATTTTGATCGAGTGGTTGTCATGGCTCAAGGCATGATATTGCTAGATGGTCCAGCACGCGACACCCTAATACAAACGGAAATTTTGGCACAGACGCATGTCGAGCCGCCTCAATTGATGCGATTATCCGAACAATTGAACATGCAGGAACGCCCGCTCAACGTGGAGGAATTTATTGAATTTTGGTGCCCTTAACACTCAGTATCGACCCCTCAATTCCTCAACCCTTGCCACACCTATTTGACTAAGCTATAATCTCCGCCTATCTGGTAAAATCCAGATGACGATTGTCATTAATAACGCAGTTGGAAAAGTGATGGGGGCTTGTGCTGGCTCTGCCCAACCAATCTCTCCATCAGTCCCAACCAACTGCGTAAGTCTGATAAATTATGTGAGGCTAGTTTATGATTGACGTGAACGCATTGCGTAAAGGAGTTACCTTCGAACTCGACGATGCACTCTACAA
The DNA here is from genome assembly GCA_036526235.1 of Anaerolineales bacterium. GTDB lineage: Bacteria > Chloroflexota > Anaerolineae > Anaerolineales > UBA4823 > DATCYX01. Next base: position 1,072 of record DATCYX010000176.1, read on the forward strand.
GGTGTTGGATTTTAATCACCACAAACCTGGTCGAGGGAATGCCACAATTCGCATCAAAGCTATTAACCTTCGTACTGGAGCCACCATCGATAAAACCTTCCAGTCTGGTGAACGCGTACAGGACGTGCGCCTAGATTACCACAACGTACAATACTTGTATAGCGACGGTGCGCTTTACCACTTCATGGATCTGGAAACCTATGAGCAACCGGTTATTTCTGGAGACGTGCTGGGAGACAGCGCTGAATACCTGAAAGAAGGTATGGAAGTCAAGCTTACTTTTTACCAGGGTGAGCCCCTTGACATTGAATTACCTACCTCGGTAGACCTGCTGGTCACCCAGGCAGATATCGCCGTGCGCGGCGACACTGCCACAGGTGTCACCAAAAAGGTGACCACCGAAACCGGTTTGCAAGTGAGCGTGCCCAGCTTTGTCGAAGAAGGAAATATTATCCGCGTCGACACACGTACGGGCGCATATGTCACTCGCGTTTGAGCATGCGCACACCTGCTGGATCAGAGTGCCGCTACTTCTATGGGGATTACTACCGCGGCAGAAAACACGAAGAATGCCGCCTATTGAATGATTCATCTCCTCCTCTGCCATGGAAGCCAGCATATTGTTCCACTTGCCCGGTACCAGGGATTCTTCGAGCAAACGCGTGCAACGATTTATATTTAACACCCCGCCTGGGGCGCCCATTTCCATTCCTGAAACAGCAGGTCGAGGTGGATACCTATTGCGAGAAAACCCAGCGAGCAGGTTTTGATCCTCACATCGGCTGTGGTGAATGCCATCCTATTCCCTCAATATTTACTGAGGGAGATTTACTTAGTGGAGACGAGAAGTGAGCCTCACCTTGCTACTGGATCTGGATGACACTCTGCTTGTCAATCCGTTAAAACAGTTCCTACCAGCATATCTGAGCAAGTTATCCACCCACCTGGCGCCATACGCCGAGCCATCCTTAATGGTGCAGGCGTTACTGGCTGGTACTCGCCAGATGGTGGAGAATCAGCAACCAGATTGTAACCTGAGGGATGTATTTGGTTCGGTATTCTACCCATCTCTTAAAGTACTACCCCAAGAGATCCAACCAGCCATTGACCAGTTTTACACGGACGTTTTTCCATCCCTAAAGCAGCTCACCCAGATTAAGCCAGAAGCCGTCGAACTCGTAGATAAGGCCTTTGAGCGAGGATATCGCGTCGCCATATCCACCAACCCTCTCTTCCCCCAAACAGCCATCATCCAACGTTTGGAGTGGGCTG
>DATCYX010000177.1:0-2842 GCA_036526235.1 Anaerolineales bacterium
GTCCACCCCCAAGCCCAGGAGAAGCGGTATCGCCTTTGGATCGCCAGCCATCTCGCCGCACACACCCACCCATACTCCGGCAGCGTGGGCAGCGCGGACTACATTGTCCACCAGCCGTAAAACCGCCGGGTGCAAAGCGTCGGAAAGCGAGGCGACCGCCGGATTGCCGCGGTCTGCTGCCAGGGTATACTGGGTTAGGTCATTGCTGCCAATGCTAAAGAAATCCACATACCGCACCAATTGGTCGGCCATCAGCGCGGCAGAGGGGACCTCGATCATCGTGCCCACATCGACCGTTTGGGCATAAGGCGCCCCTCGCTCGGCCAGCTCGGCGCGCGCCTCGTCGACCAGAGCACGCGCTGCCTGCATCTCCTCCACCGTAGCGATCATTGGAAACATAATTTTCAGGTTGTGGTTATGCCCGGCGCGCAGCAAAGCCCGCAACTGTGTTTTGAGCAGTTCGGGGTCGGCCAAGCCAATGCGAATGGCTCTCCAGCCAAGATAGGGATTGTCCTCGTGGGGCACAGCCAGAAATGGCACCGGTTTATCGCCGCCGATGTCCAAGGTGCGGGCGATAACAATGCGCTCCCCCATGGCATCAAAGATCGGATAGTATGCCTGATATTGTTCTTCTTCGCTGGGGGCAACCCGGCGCTCGACGAAAAGGAACTCGGTGCGCAACAAACCTATGCCTTCAGCGCCAGCCTGCAGGGCGTCGACCTCTTCACCGGGCAGGCCCACATTGGCGACAACCTCAATCTGCCGCCCATCCTGCGTGATGGCGGGCTCATGCGCGTGCGCTTGCGCAGTAGCGCGCTCCTGTGCCAGCCTGTCCGCCTCCTGTTGATACTGGTTGCATTGCTGCTCGTCTGCCCCGATAACCACCACCCCAGCACCCCCATCTACAACCAACCACTCCCCATTTTTCAGGTCGAGCACGTCTTTGCCTGCGCCAACTACTGCTGGCAGACCGAGGTTGCGCGCCAGGATGGCGGTATGTGACAGCGGCCCCCCGCCTGCCGTGCAAAAACCGCGCACCATTGCCTTGTTCATCTGGGCCGTGTCTGAGGGCATCAGGTCCTTAGCGATCACAATCGCGGGTGCATCCAGAGCGGCGAGCGCATTATCCTGCACGCCGGTGAGGATACACAGCACTCGCCGGCCCACATCGGAAAAGTCAGCTGCGCGCTCTCTAAACAGCGGGTCGTCAATCTCTTCGAAACTTTTTACCTGCCGGGCGAAGACCACTTCAGTGGCAGATTCTGCCGTGGCGCCTGTGTCTATCTCGGCGCGCAGCTCTTCTTCCAGGTCGGGATCGCGCAGGATCATCTGGTGAGCATCAAAAATTGCGGCGTCTTCCTCGCCCATCTCAGAAGCCACTTTCTGGCGTAAGGCAACCAGCTCAAGCAAAGCCTTTTGGGCTGCGTTCTGGTATCGTTCCCATTCCAGGGAGGCGTCTTCCGCTTGAAGATTGTGAATGACCAGTTCAGCCGGACGGTAAACAAAAATCGGGCCGATGGCGATACCAGGCGAGGCGGCAATTCCCTTAATTTCCTTCACAGCTCTCCAAAGTTATTTTCGACTAACTTGGTCAAGGCGATCAGGGCTTGCTCAGCGTCCGGGCCTTCTGCACGGACCACCACTTTGTCGTTTTGATTGACGGCGAGAGCCAGAATCGCCTTGAAGCTCTTGGCGTTTCCCTCTTTGCCATCTTTGAGCACACGAATATCTGACTGGAAGCCCTGTGCGGTTTGAACAAACAGTACCGCCGGGCGGGCATGTAAGCCCACTTTGTTGCGAACGATCAGCTCGATCTCGCTCATATAGGCACCTCCGATGACGAACCACTCGCTGCGGGCCAGATCTCTTTCAGGATGACACGCGCCTGGTCGAGGTTTTGTACCAGGTGATTGAGCATCATGGCTCGCAAGGCTTTTTCGTATGACCTCTCCACCACAGCCTCGACCCACAGCATCTCAAAAGCCGCATTTACACGAACCATAGCCTGAATATCCAGCGGCGCAGCGGGAGGCTGAAGAGGGTAAAATCCTTGGCGCGTGACCACCACCGGCAGTTCGATGATAGCCTCCGGCGGCATCCAGGGCAGCGCGGCGGCATTAACGACGTTCAAGGTAAAAACGGCTTGCGCATCATTGGCGTGCGCCAGCAGTACGGGCACCACGATCTCATCGTACCAATGAGCGCCACGCGCCTGCAGGCTATCAGGCACGCTTTCCAGGTCAGCAACCTCGTATTCCGCCAAAATCTTTTCTTCTAACTCCATCAACTGCTCGGCACGGGTCTTTTGCCCGCGCTGTTTATCCAGCATGCGGTTGGGATGATAGTAATATTTGAAATACGAAGTGGGGATAGCGCCGATGGCGCGCACGAAGTCCAGATCGACGGGCAGCCCTGAATGATCGTCCAGGCGCGCAAGGACATCACCCATCACATCACGGCCGCGCCAGCGCACCTCGGTCACCCAACCAAAGTGATGCATGCCTACATAACCAACCCATATCTCTCCCGGCGGCGCGCCCAGCAAGCTTGCCAGGCTGCGAGCCAACCAAACTGGCGAATCGCAAACACCCACCACCTGGACGTTCGTGTACTTCGTAATAGCATATTGTATAAAGCTGCTTGGGTTGGTCAAATTGACGAGCAGCGCTTCAGGCGCGACGTCTTCGATAATCTGGCAATGCTTCAATGTTACCGGTATAGTGCGCAGGGCATTATTCATTCCACCTGGGCCATAAGTCTCCTCGCCGGGCAGGTTAAACGATTGCGGGAAAGATTCATCGTAGGCCCGCGCCGCGTAACCGCCCACCCGCACCTGGTTGAG
>DATCYX010000178.1:0-16861 GCA_036526235.1 Anaerolineales bacterium
GTGCCGCCACGGGCTGCGATAGCTTTCAGATTCTTGCTGCCCATCACGGCGCCCATCCCGCCTCGCCCAGCGGCGTTCTTGATTCCGGTCATCACAGCAGCCATGCGCACCTGGTTTTCACCAGAGGGTCCGATGACGGCAGAGATCGTTCCGGGTCCGTGCTTGGACCTCAAGCCTTCTTGCGCTTCGACTACCCGCGTGCCCCATAGGTCGCTGGCATCCAGAATGTGCACGACCCCATCTTCCAGGAGAATGTAGGTAGGTCGCTCTGCTTTCCCTAAGATCACCAGGCGGTCAAATCCGGCTTTGCGCATTGCCGCCGCAAAAAAACCGCCGCAATTAGCGTCTCCCAATATGCCGCTTTCCGGTGAGCGGGCAGATACGTTGAAGCGCGCGGCATTCGGGGCGATCGTGCCAGTCAGCATGCCTGCACCGAAGATAAGCGGGTTCTCTGGACTGAGCGGGTTTATCTGGCGCGGCTTGCCTGCCGCCCGCAAGTAGTGGCGCAGAAATGCCATATTCAAGCCTCTCCCGCCTAGGTAAGCTTGTTCTAGCGCTTCTGGGGTGCGGGTGATTTTCACATCACCCGTAGTCAGGTTGATGATCGCATTGGTGGAACGATAAGCCACAATACCTCCTAAAGATACCGGATTTGGGACGGTCTCACCTCATTGCAGAGATGCAGCGCAGCATGAGCGTAAACTGGCTTTGTTTATATACCTATCCTTGCGTCCCTCCGGCGATGGGCCAAACCACATATAAACGATCGCCTTCTTCCAAAGGGGATTGCTCGCTGACCTCCAGCTCGCCGATGAACAGGTGAGGCGGTGCCTGCACAAGTTCTTGCTTAAGAGCAGGATGGCGCTTGGTGAGCAGGGCCAGGAGATCTGAAACGCGGGCTTGATCTTCGAGTTCCAGCTCCAGATCTCGCTGGCCCACAGTTCGCCAGTATGGTTCGGCGAGGCGCACGTAGATCAGCATAACGGTTACTTGTACAAGTCGCGCTTGTCAACCACGCGCTTGGCCTTGCCCTCAGAACGCTCAATCGAGTGTGGGCCCATCAGCTTGACAACTGCGCCAACCCCCAGGGTCTGAGAGAGCTCTTGCTCGGCGGCGTCGCGCAATTGATCCAGGGCGCGGGTGTCGATCGGTTCGAAATAGCGGCGATTGGCCTCCACCAAAATTTCCAGCTTATCGAGCTGGTCCTTGGCGCGGTCGACCACGATCTGGTAATAAGGATCCAAGCCTTCTACACTCAGCAGGGCTTTCTCCACCAGGGATGGAAATACATTTACGCCGCGCACGATGAGCATGTCATCCGTGCGGCCGCGAATCTTTTCCATGCGGGCGATGGTGCGCCCGCATGGGCACTTATCCCCGTGCAGTACCGTGCGGTCGCGGGTGCGATAGCGGATCAATGGCATCGCCTCTTTGGTCAGCGCAGTGAATACCAACTCGCCTTCTTCCTCATAGTCGAGGCTCTCACCGCTATCGGGGTCGATGATCTCAGGTAAGAAGTGATCTTCCTGGATATGCAACCCGGTGCGGTGCTCGCATTCCACGGATACCCCCGGTCCGATCACTTCGGTTAATCCGTAGATGTCATAGGCGCTTAATCCCAGGTGCTCCTCGATCTCGCCGCGCATCTCTTCGGTCCAGGGCTCCGCGCCGAAGATGCCAATGCGCACCTTCATGCGTTCCTTGAAGTTCACCCCAATTTCGGCCGCTTCTTCCCCCAATACAAGCGAGTAGGAGGGCGTGCAGGTGAGCACGGTGGCACCGAAGTCCTCCATCAACATAATTTGCCGCCGGGTGAGCCCTCCCGACATGGGGATGGTTGTGGCGCCAACTGTTTCGAACCCCAGGTGGAAGCCCAACCCACCAGTGAATAGCCCGTAACCGTAGGCATTGTGGGCGATGTCCTTGGATGTAACCCCACAGGATGTGACCGTACGCGCCATCACTTCTGCCCAAATTTCTAAGTCTTTGCGCGTGTAGCCGCCCACGGTGGGTTTGCCCGTTGTACCACTCGAGGCGTGGATGCGCACCACTTGATCCAGGGGCACTGCAAATGTCCCAAAGGGATATTCCTCGCGCAGGTCTGCCTTTGTCGTGTATGGAAGGCGCTTTAGATCGTCGAGGCTGTTGATATCCTCAGGATTCACGCCAGCCGCCTTGAGTTTGCGTTGGTAGAAAGGCATTTTATTGTAGGCATATTCCACGATCTGCCGCAATCGCTTTCCCTGGAGTTTCTTCAGCTCATCGCGCGGCATCGCTTCATATTCGGGATTCCAGATAGGCATCGATTCCTCCTAAGATAAGAAATGTTTTTTATACACGGTTTTATGGGTTGCGCAGTAGCTCCCATTGGCCTTCTCGGCCGGCTAAAAATGCTTTGCGATTCGCCTCCTTGTGTCTTTGGGGGACTTTGGATTCGATCACAGTAATCCATGCTTCTGGATCAAGATCCAGCTCGGATGAAAGCGCGCCCAGCAAAACGCTGTTGGCGATGCGGCGGTTTCCCAGCCCCTCGGCGACACCGATCGCATCCAGAGCGAGAACCTTGCCAGCCAATTTGCTCACTTCTGCAATCACCTGGTCATCATTTGGATACACATCGCTGCCGAATACGGTCGAGGTGGGAGGCAATTGCTGCCTGCTGAGGACAACCGTGCCTCCTGGCCTGAGATATTCCAGCCAACGCAGAGATTCCAGCATCTCTTGAGCCACAAAATAATCCACCGTTCCACGCTCGCAGAGAGGCGAAGCCACGCGTTTTCCCCAGCGCACATGACTTACTACAGCTCCGCCGCGTTGCGCCATACCGTGGACCTCCGATTTTTTGGCATCATAGCCAACGTGGAGACCTACTTCAGCCAGGATATCGCTGGCCAACAGCGTTCCCTGCCCACCCACACCTGCAAGCAAAAAGTTAATTGTTCCGTTATCCATAACATCTCTCTCCTATCTAGCCGGGGTAGGCTGATCTCAAACCATAACAACTTTTTCAGCGCCGGGTTCAATCGCCTGGCGGGCGCATACATCGTAGCACAGCCCGCAACCCACACACTGCTTTGGATCAATCCAGGCTTTGGGGCGGCTAGTTTTAGCGTCCAGGATGTCGCTTTTGTAAATTGCCGGACAACCAATGCGGTAGCACAGCGTGCAACCGTTGCAATCTTCGGTGACCACTGTGTAGGATTCGCGGTTGTGGCTGGTTACAAACACGCACACGGTATGAGCGACTACCACTGCAGTTTCGCCTGATTTGATGGCGGACCTCACGGCGGATTCCATTGCGTCCAGATCGCGGGCGTCGACTTCAGTGACGTGCTTCACGCCCATCGATCGAGACACCGCGGCGATATCGATGCGGGAGATATTCTCACCCCGCAGTGTCTCTCCTGAAGCAGGGTTGCCCTGGTGACCGGTCATCCCGGTGGTGCTGTTATCCACCACAATAAGCACCATGGGAGTGTTGTTGTATACCGCTGTCGCAAGGGCGGGGAGACCTGCGTGGAAGAAAGTGCTGTCGCCAATCACGGCTACATTGTCTTTTTCAAGACCGCCACGGCGCATACCCATCGCCACCCCGATACTGGCTCCCATGCAGCCGATCGTATCGGTGCTATCCAGAGGTGGCAGAACACCCAGGGCATAGCAGCCGATGTCGGAATTTACGGCTGCTTTTACTTTGCGTAATACCCAGAACACATCTCGGTGACCACAGCCAGCGCACAGTACGGGGGGGCGGCGAGGCAGCGGTCCCACCGATGGTTTGTAGCCGTTGCCATTCCCGCTCAACAGATTCGCACCAATGGCGGCATCGCGCACCCGCTCAGGTGTTAGTTCATCGATTAATGGGAAGATGCTTTTTCCTTCCACCTGAAGCCCGAGTTGCCTGACATTTTCTTCAATGAAAGGGTCTAACTCCTCCACCACGATAAGGCGGGAAACCTGGCTGGCGAACTCTCGGATTTTCTCGGATGGGAGGGGCCAGACCATACCAAGCTTTAGGATCGAGGCTTGCGGAAAAACTTCTCGGGCATACTGGTAAGCAATTCCGGAAGTGATAATGCCCAAAGAGCGATCGCCCCATTCAATCGTGTTGAGGTCGGTCTGTTCTGCCCATTGAGCCAGTTTTACCATGCGCTCTTCTACCACGGGATGTCGTAGACGTGCATAGCCAGGGATCATTACGTACTTTGGCGCGTTCTTGACATAAGGCCGTTTTTCAACCTGCTGGCGGTCCTTCAGCGCAACCACCGATTTGGCATGTGAGGTGCGTGTGGTGGTACGCACCAGCACGGGGGTGTCAAATTGCTCACTGAGCTCAAACGCCCGAAGGATATAATCTTTCGCCTCCTGGCTGTCGGTAGGCTCCAGCATGGGTACCTTGGCGAAGCGTGCGTAATGGCGATTGTCCTGCTCGTTTTGCGATGAATGCAGCCCGGGGTCGTCAGCGGTAATGATCACCAATCCTGCATTGATTCCGGTGTATGAGGCGTAGAAGAGTGACTCAGAAGCCACGTTCAGCCCGACGTGTTTCATCGCGGCGACACTCCGCCGCCCGGCATACGCAGAGCCAATCGCTACATCCAGGGCAACTTTCTCGTTTGCAGACCACTCAGCGTAAATGTCATCATATAATCTTACATTTTGCAGTATCTCTGTGCTGGGTGTTCCGGGATAGGCGGTGGCTACCTCGGTGCCCGATTCCCAGATGCCTCGGGCAATTGCCTCGTTACCGCTCATTAAGGATTTCATTATTCACCTCCTCGTAAGGTTGATACCAATACTTTATATATATATATGGACGGGTCATGGTTTTGGGGTCCGGTGATTCATGCTTTTGCCCAAATATGCTTTTTGCACCTCTTGATTAGAGATCAATTCTTTGGGGGTGCCCTGTAAGACGATGCGTCCTGTCTCCAGGACATATGCCCTGTTGGAGACATCTAGTGCAGCCCGGGCATTCTGCTCGACCAATAAGATCGTTGTCCCTTCAGAGCGCAAGCGGAGCAGTACCTGGAATATCTCCTTGACCAGCAGAGGAGCCAGACCCAGGGAGGGCTCATCCAGGAGTAAGACCTTAGGCCGCGCCATCAACCCGCGACCGATGGCAAGCATTTGCTGCTCGCCACCCGAGAGGGTTCCGGCTAATTGGCGTTGGCGCTCTCGCAGGATGGGGAACAAGGTATACACGTACTCCCTGTCTTCGTAAACTGCTTTTTTCTCGCCACGCCGCAAGCGCAGATACGCGCCCAACAACAAGTTATCTGGTACAGTGAGCGAGCTAAACACCTGGCGTCTTTCGGGCACTTGGCTGACGCCCAGGCTTACGATGGTCTCGGCGGGCAGGTGGGTGATTTCTTGTCCATCCAGCAGGATGACGCCTCTCTTTGAGGGGACGATGCCAGAGACACTATTCAGTAGCGTGGATTTTCCAGCCCCATTTGCACCGATCAAGGATACGATTTCACCCTGATTCACCTGAATAGAGACACCCTTGAGCGCCTGGATGTTGCCGTAATACGTTGAGATCTCCTGAACTTCAAGCATTCCCAACCTCAGTATTTGGCTCCGGTGTGGATGGCTGCCATTCTGACCATTGCTCCTGCTGCCAGTCTTCTCCAAGGTATGCCCGTATGACTTCGGAGTTGGATTGAACCTCTTCTGGCGTGCCCTCAGCGATTTTGGTGCCGTAATGCAGCACGACCACCCGGTCGGCGATCCCCATTACCAGACCCATATCATGCTCAACCAACAGGATGGTCAGCCCATTTTCCTGGAGTCGGCAAATGAGCTCATCCAGGTTGTTTGTCTCCGGGACGGTCAACCCGGCGGCGGGCTCGTCCAATAGAAGTAATTGGGGCTGGACCGCCAGGGCGCGGGCGATCTCCAACAGACGTTGCTGTCCAAAAGGCAGGTTGCGAGCCAGGTCGTTTGCGCGCTCGACCAGACCGACCTGCTCCAGATAATGGAGTGCTTTTTGATGAAATTCACGCTCTTCCTGCCGCGCTGAAGGCATGCGCAAAGCTGATGTGATCATTCCGGAATGCCCCTGAAGATGCAAGCCTACTTTTACATTTTCAAGCACCGACATATGATTGAAAACCTGAAGGTTTTGGAAGGTGCGCACAATGCCCTCTTGAACGATCTTGTGAGGGTTTAAGCCATCGATGCGCTTCTCATTGAACCGAATTTCTCCATCGTCGATCGGATGAAAACCGGTGATCAGGTTAAATATAGTGGTCTTGCCCGCGCCATTCGGCCCGATCAGTGCGACAATTTCACCGTGTTTGACATCAAAAGATATCCGGTTGACTGCCATCAGCCCCCCAAACCATTTTCTCAATTCTTTGATTGAAAGCAGGTTCGTATCGGTTCGCTTTTTTTCCATAAATAAACCAACCTATGATTGCGCGGCCTGAGCTTGTTTTTCGTAGCTGCGATTGCGCCATGCACGCCAGCGGCGCACAGTGCCCACAGTGACGCCTTCGGGCATGAAGATCATGATCACGACCAGGATCAGACCATAGAATATAATTTCGTGCTCTCCGCTGGCTCCCTCCATCAAAAGCCGCAGTTGGCCGCGTAAGATTTCTTTTGTGATCAGAATGACTGCCACACCGAACGGTGCGCCCCAGATGCTGGAGAGGCCGCCGACTGCGGACATGACGACCAATTCCAGCGAGCCGATGAAACTGAAGGGTGCCGGAGAAACTGAGGCTTGAAAATGTGCATACAGGCTGCCCGCCAGGCTGGCCAGAATTGCGCTCAAGGCGAAAATGCGCGCTTTGTAGGCACTCACATCTACACCCATTGCTTGAGCGGCGACCTCACTCCCGTGAATTGCCCGCAGTGCCCGCCCGGTACGCGAGTTGATCAGGTTGAGACCAAAGGCAATCACGAGCAGAGCTACCAACCAGACAAAGAAGTAGTAACGTGATATCGGCCAGATTTCAAAGCTCCCCAGCCGCAGGCGGGGAATACCTGGAATACCGTCGAATGTACCCGTGATGTGTTGGCCTTGGAACCCCATGTTCTCCCGGAATAAGATATAGATCATCACCCCCAAGCCCAGGGTAGCCATTGCCAGATAGTGACCCCGCAGGCGGAGAATAGGACGCCCAATCAAGTAGGCCAGGATGCCGGCGAAAATCATCCCGAGCACCATCACCAACCAGGGCCACCACCAGCTGTTGATCAAGCTCTCGGGCGCTCCAAATAAACTTCCTGCGCGTGCGGTGAAGATGGCGCTGGCGTATGCACCCATTCCATAGAACGCAGCGTGCCCAAGCGAGACCTGGCCCGCGTATCCCATCAACAGGTTCAAGCCTACCAATACGATGGTCAGAATCGCCACTCTGATCATCGTATCTAGGGTGACCATACCCCGGGTGATATCGGAGAAGTCTAGCCCGAAAGGAGAAGCGAGCTCCACCCAACCCAAGACGCCCACCACGACGGTCAGCAGCAGCCATCCGAGTAGATTTTGGTTTGGCGCAGATTTAGCGGTAGGTTCCATTAATGATCTTCTCCATCTGCTTCAACCGCCGTCTTGCGTACACCAAGCAATCCTTGCGGACGGAAGAGTAAGGCTAAAATTAATAGGATAAATGCGTAGATGTCCTTCATGCCGGCTTTGGTTACCCCAGCAGCAAGATTTTCTATTAAACCAAGCATGAGGCCACCCAAAACTGCCCCCGGCGTGCTCACCAAGCCTCCCAGTATTGCAGCGACGAAGCCCTTGAGCCCCAGGGAGAGACCCATGTCGTAAGAGGGGCGCAAAATGGGAGCAACCACGATGCCTCCGATGGCTCCCAGTGCGGCTGCCAGCGCAAAGGCGACTACGGACATCCTGCTGGTGCTGATACCCACCAGGCGTGCGCCCCGCCGGTTGACGGCACAGGCGCGCATGGCTTTTCCGATCAAGGTGCGCTCGAAAAAGAACGCTAAAGCGATCAGCACCAGTGCCGTAATCCCCCAAATCCAAAAACTTTGTGACTTGATCACGATGCCCATCCACCTGATAGTGCGATCAGCCATCTCTAGAGTCGTAAAGGCAGGGTAGATATAAGCATCTGCCCCCCAGGTCAGTAAAGCCAAGCCTTGGGTGGCGATGTAAATACCCACCGTGATGATGATGAGGGTGAGGGTAGATGAAGAACGTGCTGGGTGGATAGACAGCCTTTCGACCAGTATTCCAATCAAGCTAGTCAACAAAATTGCCAGCAAAACGCTAATAAGCAAATGCATCCAGGCCGGTAACGGGAGTTCCCATTCGTAGATGGTCACTGCCAGCATCGCCCCCAGCATGACGAAGCCTCCTTGGGCAAAGTTGATGATGCCTGTTACGTTGAAGACCATGACGAAACCCATGGCGATCAGTGCATAGATCGCGCCGCCTCGCAATCCATCAATGGTTAATTGCGCGTACTGTTGTAAGCCGAAATTCTTACGCCCTCCCAAAAACACCGTAAGAAGTATCAACGCCAGGAAGATGCCAAGAAAGATAATTGTCTGGACTAGCTTGCGGCGCGATTGTTGTTCCATCTAGTTTTTTCCTTCCTGGAGGCCGTAGATTCTACGGCCTCCAGGTATGAATTGAGGTGTTACTACCACTCTTCCTCAGGGAAGTATATCCATTTGCCGCCTTCGACCTTTACGAAGGTTAGACTTTCGAAGCCAAGACTGAAGTGGTCCTCAGGCGAGAGGTTGTACACGCCGCTGATTCCAGGCCAGTCTTTAACACCGGTCTCGAGAAAATCACGCACGGCAGCACGTTGGGCGGCTAGATCGAGCCCATCGGGCAGTGAGGACACTGCTGTTACAGCCAGCATGACCGCGTCCCAGCCATGACCGCCGAAGGTGTTGACGGGTTTGCCCGTATAGGCGGTGTAGTCTGTAACGTATTGCACCAGGACATCTTTCTGCGGGTCGTCATCGGGTAGCGTCTCGCTAACCATGACTCTACCGCAGGGACTGACCATGCCCTCTGCCACTTCTGCACCCATCAAATCGATATGATCTTGGTTGCAGGTTCCGTGACCGTGGATGATGGGCATATCTGGTAGCGCATCCCGCAGGGCGATGGAGATGTTCGATGAAGCGGGCGGGATCGCCCCCACCACCACTGCCTGGCAGTCGCTGGTTTGAACGTTGATCACCTGTGGGAACTCGGTCCCCGTGCGCTCGAAAGAGTCTGAGTACACGATTTCGATCCCCGCCGGCTCAAAAGCTTTTTGAGCCTGCGCCAGGGTGTCTCCGCCATAACCGCTGTTTTCAGACAGGTGGCAGACTTTCGTGTATCCCAGTTTATTGAGGTACAAGGCCTGCCATTGTGCTGAAGCCAGGTTGTCTTGGGCTGTCTTGAAAGCCCATTTACGCACCTCACCGGTCTCTGGGTCCTTCACAATAGCACCTGACGATGCCATCGATAGATACGGAACCTCGGCTTCAGTAATAATTGGCACGATGGCCATGCTGATTCCGCTGGTGGTGCCCGCCACGACGACTTGCACGTTCTCTTCCTCGATCATGCGGCGAACTACACTGACAGCCACATCTGGGTTGGTCTCGGTGTCGAAGATGACGATCTCCACGGGATGCCTCACCCCATCCGGGCCGACCACACCACCTTGAGCGTTGAGTTGCTCGGCGATCATTTGACCTGTTTCATGTTCAGGAGCCCCCAAGCTTGACCCAGGGCCTGTGATTGCAGGTGCAAAGCCTATCTTGTAGGTCTCACCGACAACTTCTTCGGTAGGCTCTGGCGTCGGCTCTTCGGTCATGGCAGGCGCCTCTGTAGGCGGAGGGGGCTCAGTGGGTTCCGGAGCAGACGTCGGTGGGGGTGGCGGTGGCTCTTCAGTGGGTTCAGGTGTTGCCTGAGCGCACGATGCCAGGAGAAGCGCCACGATCGCCAACAAGGCAAATAGAGTATTTAGTTTTCCCTTCATCGGTTTCCTCCAATTTCTCGATCAGAATTGTGCCAATAGATGCATCTTTCTTGAGCTCACACAGTTCACGACGAGTCTTTCACCTCCTTTCTATTTCACACAAGCGTTCATGGTTGCGGTGGACCTACCTTAATAGTCTTGTTCAGGGTTTTAAGATTTCTCAAAGCGATATGCTTATGGCATTCCTTTTGAAAAATCCCTACACATGATCATGACCGCGTCAGCAGTGTGTCCTCTATTTCGGATTCTTTGATCTCCGCTCCGCTCTTCAAGCGTTCTCGCATCACCGCAACCATGTGGAGTACATCCTCCTCGGATAGCAGACGTTTAGAACGCTTCGCAGCCGCTAGAATTTTCTCGACATATACGGGGTGCTCTTCGATGCCACGCTGGTGCAGGTAGAAGCGCACGTTGTGCTCCCCAGACATGGGACCGATTTCGATGCCCTGTACACGCCCTACCATGGAAGCGGGAACTCCGCAGTAGACTCGGTCCGCCAGCCAATTTTCGTCCCGGCTGAGGGCCTTCACCACCGCGGCTGCGTGGACACCGGTTGAAGTGCGGAAGGAATCAGCCCCCACCACCGGATAGTTAAAGGGTACTGGGGCGCCGCACTTCTCCGCGATGATGTTGCAGTATTCTGGCAGGCGTCTTAGGTCGCGAGTTGCTAACCCCATGAGATTTAAGTTAACCAGGAGCAGCTCCATCGGAGTATTCCCGCTGCGTTCGCCAACTCCTAAACCGCAGGCATGCACCCGGTCTGCGCCAGCTTCGATCGCCACCAGGGTATTGATAATGTCCATGCCGCGATCCCGGTGTCCATGCCAGTCGATACCTACCTCAGGATTGATCTCATCAACTATTTTACGCAGGTACGAGACCAGGGCTCGCACGCCTTCGGGCGTGGCGTGCCCGACAGTATCTGAGACGCACAGGCGCTGAGCTCCGGCTTCTATGGCCGCGGTATAGACCCTCCGCAAGGTATCGGGATGGGCTCGGGTGGTGTCCTCGGTGACAAACATGACCGGTAAGCCATGATTGGTGGCAAAGGATACCGATTCTTTCGTTCTTTCCAGCAAGAACTCCACATCCCAGCCCTCTGCGTATTGCCGGATTGGGCTGGTTCCCAGAAAGATACACGCCTCAATGGGGATGCCGGCTTCCTGAGAGGCATCAACGATGGGCGTGATGTCATCCAGCATTGTGCGCGCTGCACTCTGCGGCTGGATGGGCATATTCTGGTTGGCAATTTCTTTCGCCAAAACGATCACGTCGTACTTGAAGCGCTCGCCCGCGCCGCACAGCCCAAGGTCGGCTGCGTCGATGCCCAGATCTCGCATCAGGTAAAGGAGATACACCTTATCCTGTATTTCGGGATGGGTGATCGAAGGCGATTGCAATCCATCGCGCAGCGTTTCATCTGTCACAAGGATGCGCCTCTTTGGGGGCCGAAATTCCTCAATTTCGTTCCAGTCATAGATCAATTGGCTTACATCATCATTTGTTGTACCGGACATTGCTACCTCCTTTTTCTGTGAGTGAGGGAAATTGACTGCCCTCATGGTTTACCTATACTTTTTGTTCTGTGTTCGTAGATACAAATCCTTCTGCAATGTCTATTTGGTTACGACCAATTTCAAAGGCTTGTAGATTGGGGCTCAAGTAGCGTTTGGGAATACGCATATGCAGTGTCTTATCCCAGATATCCAGTGGGATTGGCAACAGCATTGATAAGCCGCCCAGGATGACTACATTTGCCATGCGACCATCGCCCAGATCGCGGGCGATAGCAGATGCTGGCATAGTGATCACCCGCAGCGATTTATTCTTCAAGTAATCGACTGTTTCATGGGGGTAAAGCTGCTCAGCCCCTTGCACCGAGGCAGGAACGATCTCAAAATCGTTTGCCAGGATCACGCCATACTCTGGGTTAGCGAAATGGCCGAAGCGCAGGGCTTCTAACTTTTCCAGACCGACAACCACATCCGCTTGGCCTGCGGTGACGAGGGGAGAATACACCTTCTCACCAAAGCGAACGTGAGTTTCAACGCTGCCGCCACGTTGTGAGACGCCGTGGACTTCGGTTTGCTTCGCATCATAACCAGCCTGTACAGCAGCCAGCGAGGTGGCATCTGCAATCAGTAAAGAGCCCTGTCCACCAACCCCAGCGAATATCAAACTATATACTTTACTCATCTCGTTTGCCTCCCTCATGCGGTTACTTGTACGTCTGCCAGATGAATGGCGTCGGTAGGGCATACCTGAGCGCAGACTGTGCAGGCAGTGCACTCGTTCGCCACGATGTAGGGGAAGTTGTTCTCGTTGCGTTTGATCGCCGGGCACCACACCATAAAGCAGGCCTCGCACTGAGTGCACAGCTCTTCTTCCACCACATAAGGGATGACTTCGCGGCGTTTCATTTCGGGTAGCTGCTGGCAAGGTCCTTGGGCGATGACCACCGAAGGGCCATCATTTGCCAGGGCTTGCTGAATCGACCGCAGCACCTCTTTCCGTTGCCAGGTATCCACCACTTTGACGTGCTCCACACCTGCAGCGCGCACCACCTCTACCAGGTTTAGTTTTGGGGCGGGTCTGCCCTGGGCATCTTGCCCAGAAGCGGGATGTGGCTGGCTGCCGGTCATACCGGTGGCTGAATTATCCAGGATGATCAGGTTCAGGTTGCTCCCGTTGTAAACCGCATCAATTAATGGTGGGATCCCAGCGTGTACAAAGGTGGAATCTCCAATGACTGCCACGACCCGCTTATAACCCGCTCGCTCGAGACCCACCGCGGTGCCGATGCTGGCTCCCATGCAAAATGTGGTGTGTTCAGCTTCGTAAGGGGGTAAAGCGCCCATAGTGTAGCAACCGATATCCCCAGCAACGGTTACTTTTAGCTGGCGCAAAGAAGCAAAGACCGTGCGATGACCGCAACCGATGCACAGCATAGGTGGCCTTGGCAGCAGTGTGATGCCTTCAGTGAATGGCTCTGGGGTCTTTCCCATGCCCAGGGCTTCCATCAGCCGCCCGGGAGAATACTCGCCGATGACTCCAAAGAGCTCCTTGCCCACCAGGTTTGTTATCCCCAGGCTGCGCATAAACTCTTCGATGAACGGCTCGCCTTCCTCAACGATATACACTTTCTCGTAGCGGGAGCAGAAGTCACGCAGCAAATTTTCTGGTAGCGGGAAAGTCATCCCCAGGCGGAGCACGCCAGCTTCTGGCATCACCTCTTTTACATACTGGTAGGCTATCCCCGAAGTGACGACCCCCACCGGGTTTTCTGTGTGTTCGATACGGTGCAGAGGGCTGGTTTCGGCGTACTCTTTGAGAGCTTGCAAGCGCTCTTCAACTTTGGGCCTGTGCAAGCGCCGGTAAATAGGAACGGAAAACCGCTTCGCATCTGGGACAAAATCCCGCTTCGGCACATCTTTGCGCTCACCGATCTCCACCAGACCCTTGTGGTGCGCCAGGCGCGTGGTGGTGCGCAGCATGACTGGAATGCCATACTTCTCGGACAGCTCGAGACCGGCGATAACAAAGTCCTTGCATTCCTGGGCATCGCTTGGCTCCAAAACGGGGACTTTCCCCATTCTTGCCAGGTAACGATTATCTTGCTCGTTTTGGGAGGAGTGCATCCCTGGGTCATCGGCAGACACGACCACAAAACCGCCGTTAGTGCCTGCGTAGGGGAATACCATGAAGGCATCCGCTGCGACGTTCAGGCCAACGTGCTTCATGGTCACCAGGACGCGCAATCCGCCGATAGCGGCTCCCATACCTTCCTCAAATGCTACCTTCTCATTCGCCGACCAGCGCGGGTTGGTCTCAGTAAAGCGCGTGGCCAGCGTCTCAATAATCTCGGTGCTGGGAGTGCCTGGATATCCCGCGGCGAAGGTTACCCCGGCTTCCCATGCGCCTCGGGCGATCGCCTGATTGCCTAACAATAATTCTCGCATAGACTCTCCTTCAAAATGCAATACTCCAGCTCGCTACCGATTAGGAGGGTCGCTCACTGGTGGAGTGACCTTCACGCTCTGAAACGCCTAAAATCCTGGCGGCGTTGTTGAATAAAATATCCTGCTTGGCTTGCTCCGTTATAGGTAAGGACATTATGGCTTCTACGTTGCGGCGGAAATCGGGGTTGCCGGGCCAATCTGAGCCATAGACTACTTTGTCGGTGATCTCCTCCAGGCGGGGGAAGTATTCCAGGAGTTTCTTGCCTGGCAGACCGGAGACTTCCATGTACACGTTTGAATGCTGGCGCGCCATCCAAAACGCCTGCTCGTACCAGAAGGGTCGTCCAGAATGAGCCATTAAGATCTTTAGATTGGGGAAATCGTTGGCGACGTCGTCCAGCAGCAGTGGGTCGCCATACTTGATGCGCGTCCCCTTGAATACCGAAGAGCCGGTGTGCACCAAGACAGGCAGCCCCAGTTCTTGGGCGCGGGCGTAAAGAGGCGATAGCCGTGCGTCGTTGGGATAGTGGTGGTGGTAGGTTGGGTACACTTTGACGCCCCCAAAGCCATACTCGTCCACCAGGCGTGTCAGCTCGGCGCCTAGATCGTTGACAATGAATGGGTTGATGCTGGCAAACGGGATCAGCCGGCCGCGCGGCCCTGAGGGGGGATCGGGGAGCGCGTTGGTCTGCATGCATAGCTCGCCCACGTACTCGTTGCTCGCCCACCCGGTAGTGACTGGGGATACCTCCGCCAATCCCACCGCCCAATCGATGTGGTTGGCTTGCAGGGTGCGCCGCAGCCCAGAAGGAGTCAGCACTTCTTCGACAAAAGCATCGATGTCTCCCGAAAAGTTTGATCGGATCCACTCCATAACCCACGGTAATTCATGCTCAGGACGGCTGAGATGAATGTGAAAGTCAATAATCATGGCACAACTACGCTGCGAATACCCTCGCCTCTTCTCAAACCGTCAAAGGCCTCATTGATCTCTTCCAGTGGATAGCGAGCTGTGACCAGCTCTTTGACCTTGATCTTGCCCTGGCGAACCAGGTCGATCACGCGTGGATAGTCAACCGCTCGACAGCCCAAAGAGCCGATGATCTCCATTTCACGGTACATTACCCTGCCAGTATCTAGCGTCATCGGTTTGGCGGAGAATCCCACAACCACGAAGCGCCCACCAGTGCGCAGCGAGGCAAAGGTTTGCGCCTGAACAACCGGGTTGCCGATGGCTTCAAAGCCTTTGTCAGCACCGCCGCCCGTCAACTTGCGGATTTCTTTATCAATACGTTCGAAATTCTGGGCGTTGAGCGCCACCTGTGCACCGAGTTGTTTGGCCCACTCTAGCTTGGTGTCGATAATGTCCACTGCGATCACTTGTGCGCCCAGTGCCGCCGCTACCTGGATAACGTTCAAGCCGATCCCGCCACAGCCGAAGACGACCACATAGTCGCCCGGTTTTACCTGACCGCGGTTGACGACGGCATGATAGGGGGTGGTGATGGCATCGGCGATGATGGCTCCCTCCACCAGGGGTACTTCCTCGGGGAGGCGGAGCGCATCTTTAGCTGGGGCCAGCATGTACTCTGCGTAGCCTCCGTCAACGTTGTTGCCGAACATCACCATCCTTTCGCAGATGTTCTCTCGCCCTTCACGGCACATGGCGCACTGCCCACAGCCATAAACAGCTGGCAGCAGCACGCGGTCTCCTTCTTTCCATTGCTCTACCTCAGCCCCCAAGCCTGCAATCGTGCCTGAGACTTCGTGTCCCAGTACTAGCGGGGGTTTCTTAAAAGTAGGGACTCCATGGTCAAGGTAATGCAAGTCGGTGTGGCATAAGCCGCACGCCGCGATTTTCACCAGCACCTCTCCCGGGGCGGGTTCAGGGTTTGGCAATTCCTCAATTTTTAGTGGCTGGTCGCCTCCGTAAAAAACAGCAGCTTTCATGGTTAGCATGTCTCCATAGGACTTGTTAATTAGGCAGAGTTCATCAGCGTTGGGTCTTCCTCATAGGCAGCTACCGCTTGCCGCAGGCGTGAAGGGATGGGGGTTTTTTGATAGGACTGGCTTTGCGCGATGACCACTGTGATCTCGCCGGTAGCCACCAGGCGTTGATCTTCATCGCTAAAAATTTGAAAATCGAAGCGCATGCTGGTGTTGCCAAGCTTTCCCAGCCGGGAGTGCAAACGCAGCACTTCATCAAAACGGGCCGGCGATTGATAAGCTGCATGGGCATCCACATAGAGCATGTCCAATCCTTCTGCTAGCATGTCGTTATAGCTATAACCCAACGTGCGCAGATATTCGATTAACGCGATGTCAAAGTAATTGAGATACCAGGCGAAATTAACGTGCCCCTGAGCATCGGTCTCGTTGAAACGCACTCGTATCTTGGTGGAGAATCGATATGGTTCGATCATCGCGTTCTGCGCTTTTCACTCCTGGTCATGTCATGATCACCTAGAACGGACCTCCAATACCACCGCGGCTGCGGTGTCACCAGCCGCGCAGCCGGTGAACAATCCGTACCCGCCGCCCAACAGGACTAACTCCTCGATCAGCTCTATGATCAAGCGCATACCGGTTGGCCCCTGGGGGTGCCCCCAGATCAGCGAGGAACCGTAGTTGTTCATCCCTTCGAGCGGTATGCCCAGCTCACGGCTCAGAAAGCAATCATTGACGGCAAACGGGTTGTGGGTTTTGATCGCTTTTACGTCGCTAAGGGCGATGCCTGCTAACTGGAGCACTCGGCGAACGGCTGGGGCGTTGGCTTTGGGCATGTACCCTTTGGGAGCTCGCCCCTCGGCAAAGGCAAGCAATTGGATTTCAATCTTAGGGTCGCGGCTCAATTCAGCCGCCTTGTCGCGGCTGGTCACAATCATACCGGCGTTGCCATCTGCTGGGTACGTCTGCCCGCCAAAGGTGATCGTCCCATCC
>DATCYX010000179.1:0-16679 GCA_036526235.1 Anaerolineales bacterium
GGCTGCGTCGAAACCGGCATGACGCTCCCCGTCAATGCGTACGACCATAGCCTTGGCTGTTCCGTGACCGGCGGGTATGTTTACCGCGGAACGGCTTACCCGTCCATGCAAGGCATCTATCTCTTTGCCGATTATTGCACCGGAAGAATTTGGGGCTTGGATCCCAGCACTTGGGCAAGAACGCAGCTAATAGATACCAGCCACAACATCAGTAGTTTTGGTGAGGATGAGTCCGGCGAGCTGTTCATGACAACCATAGGCGGCGATGTCTACCGGGTGATCACACCATAGGCGGGCGGGCGCTCTCGTCACGGCCGACGTTTTTCCCATTGGCGCCTTTGGCTTTTGCCGGGGCACTCCGCTTTGGACGAACAGGTTTTGCTTTCTCCGGCTTGGGTTCCAGGGCAATTTTCAATACCTGGTCCATGTGTTCCACGGGAATAATTTTCAGCTCCGCGCGCGCACGCTTGGGAACGTCCACCAGATCTTTGAAGTTCTTTTTCGGCAAGATAACGGTTTTCAAGCCCACCCGGTGAGCAGCTAACACTTTCTCGCGCACGCCGCCAACCGGCAGCACACGTCCTCGCAGGGTGATCTCCCCAGTCATGCCGACCTCGCGAAATACCTCACGCCCGGTGAAGGCCGATACCAGTGCAGTGCCGATCGTGATTCCAGCGCTTGGTCCGTCTTTGGGTATCGCACCTTCCGGGATGTGAATATGCACGTCAACCTGGTCGAATATCTCCGCATCCAGATCAAGAGCTTTCGCACGCGACTTCAAATATGAAAGCGCAGCCTGGGCCGATTCCTGCATCACGTTACCGATCTGTCCTGTGATCTGCAGGTTACCCTTCCCATCCAACAGCAACACCTCAACCGGCATGATCTCTCCGCCATTTTCCGTCCAGGCTACTGCGGTTGCCACACCCACTTCGTTTTTGAGCTCGGCCTCCATGTTAAAAAACTGTGGGGGTCCAAGGTAGCGTTCAATTACGTTGGCGCTCACTTGATTGGGGTGACGCTTACCTTCCGCCTTCAATCGAGCGATCTTGCGACAGATTCGCCCAATCTCCCGCTCTAGATTGCGCACCCCTGCTTCATACGTATACTCTCTGATAATCCGCTGTAACGCCTGAGTAGACAGACGCAGCTCCCCGGAATCCAAACCGCTCTCTTCAAACTGTCGCGGTATGAGAAAGCGTGTTGCGATCTCCAGCTTCTCCTCTTCAATATAACCTGGAAATTCGATAATCTCCATACGGTCTAAGAGTGCCGGTGGAATCGTGCCTACGGTATTGGCAGTAGTGATGAACATTACCTTGGAAAGGTCATATGGCAGCTCAAGGTAATGGTCTGAAAAGGCGTGGTTTTGCTCGGGATCCAGAACTTCCAGCATGGCTGCCGCCGGGTCGCCACGAAAATCCTGACCCAGCTTATCAATCTCATCCAACATGAAAAGGGGATTCGCCGTGCCCGCGCGCCGCATAGTCTGTAAGATACGTCCGGGGAGCGCACCAATATAGGTACGACGATGGCCGCGTATCTCGGCCTCGTCACGCACGCCGCCCAGGGAAAGGCGAACGAACTTGCGGCCCAGCGCCTCGGAAATTGAGCGCCCCAAGGATGTCTTGCCTGTACCGGGCGGGCCAACAAAGCAGAGGATGGGTTGGCGCATTCGCTTGGGTTTCAGGCTGCGCACTGCGATGTATTCCAGCACCCGCTCTTTGGCACGCGGCAGGCCAAAATGGTCTCTTTCAAGCACTTTGGCAGCATGTTTTACATCCAGATTATCCTCGGTCACATGCGTCCAGGGGAGTTCCAAAATCCACTCCAGGTAGGTGCGCAAGATTCCCACCTCAGGCGACATGGGGGGCATCTGTCCCAAACGATCGAGCTCTTTGATGGCTCGCACCTGGACTTCCTCGGGCAAATTAGCCGACTCTAATCGGGTGCGCAGTTCTTGAATATCGCGCGACCAGAGATCCCCCTCCCCCAATTCTGTCTGAATAGCCTTCATCTGCTCACGCAGGTAGTATTCACGCTGCGTGCGATCTACCTCGCTTTGCGCGCGGGTGTGAATTTCATCTTCCAGCTCCAAGACATCAACTTCTCTCGCCAGCAGCTTGATCACCTGTCTAAGGCGCTCGAGCGGGTCAACAGACTCTAGTATCGTTTGTCGTTCTTCCAGGGGAGGGGCGATCGCAGTAACAATCATATCAGCCAGCCAGCCAGGTTCTTCAACATTCAATGCATACAGGTAGGCTTCTTCTGGGAGGCTGCGATCTAGATTGACGCACTTCTGAAACAGCTCCAATACGGTGCGCATGGTAGCGTCAGTCTGGCGATCCACATCGACCGATTCGTAGACCGGTCGCGTGCGGGCGCGCAGGTATGGCTCCAATTGAGTGAACTCGATCAGCTCCACCCGCCTGCGACCTTGCACTAGCGCCGAATTTGAGCCATCCGGCATATTAAGCAACCGACCAACAGCCAATTCCACGCCAACGCCCAAAAAATCCGATGGGCCTGGATCGTCCTGCTCAGGATCGCGTTGCACCAAGGCGATCAACGTCTGATCCTTCATCTGGGCTTCTTCAATAGCCAGCAATGAGGCCTCGCGTCCGATAAAAATCGGGGAAACCATACGCGGAAATACGACCAGGTCGCGCAAAGGCAGCACTGGACACTCTATCAGCCCATCTTCATCCGGTATGGCATCCGGCACGTCATAAAGCTCCTCGGTACGCCGGTGTAGCGCTTCGCCGAACTCATCATCATCGTCATTACGTGTAAACCAATCGTGATTTCTCATTATCCATTATCCAAATTTACGGCGCGCGCCATCCAGGCCTCGCGCGTAGCCGCTACGACAAAAATACTGCCGGTGACCAGGGTTAATTTGTCACCATCGGCTAGTTCTAATGCTACCATCACTGCTTCTGGGATATCCGCTACGATTTTCGCTGGAATACCATTTTGGTGTGCAATCTCTACCACATGCTCAGGCTCGATGGCGCGAGGATGAATCGACTTGGTCGCAACCACCTCTTGAACCCGCGGACTCAGCTCAGCGAACATACCCGCAATGTCTTTATCTTCTGAAGCGCCGAACACCATGACAACAGGCATGTCTGGGAAGTAATCATCTAATGCCTGCCGCAACCTCTTTGCCGAATCGCGGTTATGTGCGGAATCTACCACAACAGGCGGTTGCCGCTGGAGAATCTCAAAGCGGCCGGGCCATGTCAGCTGAGTAAAGCCTCGCTTGATCGAGCCTAGACTCACTGGCAACGCCCTCTGAGAGAACACCTGGAGAGCCGCATAAGCAGTTGCAGCATTCTCAACCTGGTGCATGCCTAGCAGAGGAATAGCCAGGGGTTCGGCATCTCTCTTTTCTGTCCCATTCCACACCTGCAGAGATTGCCCTTCCAGTGAATGATGTAATGCGGCATAGGAATAATCTCGACCAACCTGTATTAACGGAGCAGATCGCTCTAATGCAATTTGTTCGATTACTTTCCGGGCTTCGTCGTCTTGCGGAGAGACGACTACCGGGACGCCTGCCTTGATGATCCCAGCCTTCTCGCGTGCGATCTCGGAGAGCGTATTTCCTAGAATTTGCGTGTGATCAAATGACACGGACGTAATCACAGCCAAGGACGGTTCCACTACGTTAGTGGCATCCAGCCGCCCGCCCAGGCCGACTTCTAGTACGGCGACATCGACCTTCTGGTGTTGAAAATAAAGAAAAGCCAGCGCAGTCGTGATTTCAAATGTGGACACTCCAGGCACTGCTTCGATGACCGGCTTGATCTCTTCAACCAGCGAAATCAAATCCTGGTGGGGTATTGAGACCTGGTTGATGCGGATGCGCTCGGCATAATCGTGCAGGTGCGGTGAGGTATACAGACCTACCCGGTATCCTTCAGCTTGTAGCACTGCACTACACATGGATGACACAGACCCTTTCCCTTTTGTTCCAGCCACGTGGATGCTAGGGTAAGCTCGCTCCGGATTACCCAGAGCCTGAACGAAGGCGCGCATACGCCCAAGGTCAAACTGCTCCGGGGTATAACGCATACCTTTTGTCAGGCTAAAATCGACAAAGCTATAAAGGTAATCAAGTGTTGTCTGGTATTGATCTTCTGTAGTCATCGTGGTGGGATTGTAACCGTATGATCCCTAGTGTGCAAGAGGAAGTACCTCGATTTAATTCGCGTGATACAATTCGCCCGTGTTGCGATTTGCAAAAATGTTACTCCGCATCATCCTTCTATTGGCCTCAGCCGGCATTCTGACTCTGCTCATCCCTCGTATAGTTACCGCGCTATACGCTTTGCCGCGCACATACCATGCCGAAGATGTCCCTTTTAAACCCATTGCCATCGTCTATGGAGCAGGTCTATGGTGGGATGGAACTCCCTCTCCAGTGCTGCGCGATCGTGTTGCCACAGCAGCTCAGCTTTACTTTACCGGCAAGGTCAATAAACTATTGATGAGCGGTGACAACCGTACAGAGTTTTACAACGAGCCAGGGGCGATGCGCGAATATGCCCTCGGACTGGGTGTACCCGATGAAGACATCGTCTTGGATTACGCCGGCCAACGCACTTACGACACCTGTTATCGCGCTAGGGAAATTTTCGGCATAAAAGAAGCTACTCTTGTCACGCAAGGCTTTCACCTGCCGCGCGCCTTGTACACATGCAACCAGCTCGGTGTCGAAGCCATCGGAGTGCCTGCAGATCTGCGAGACTACCGTCGTGGCGCGAGGATTTTCTGGCATGGCCGCGAGGTCCCCGCCACTCTGGTAGCCTTATGGGAGATTCACATCACCCGACCAAAGCCTATTTTAGGCGAGCCCGAACCCATCTTTCCCCTGGAGGCGCAATAATGGATCGACCCGAAGCCCTGGCTTTTGTCCGAGAGCATGTCAAAAATGAAAATCTTGTGCGCCATATGCTGGCTGTCGAAGCGGCTATGCGTTTCTACGCAGAGATGTTTGGTGAAGACGTGGAGTTATGGGGGCTGATTGGTCTGCTGCACGATTTCGACTGGGAGATCCATCCAACCCTGGAAGAGCATCCTCAGGCAGGGGCGCCAATCCTGCGGGCGCGCGGCGTAGATGAAGTCATCGTGCGCGCGATCCTCAGCCACGCCGATCACACAGGTGTGCCACGCAATACCCGTATGGAGAAAGCCCTGCTGGCCTGCGACGAGATCACCGGGTTGATCACAGCGGTGGCACTTGTGCGCCCATCTCGCTCGTTACATGACCTCGAGGCGGGATCCGTGAAAAAGAAGTGGAAAGACCGCGCCTTTGCAGCCGGTGCCAACCGGGGAGAAATCTCACACGCGGTAGAAGATTTCGGCATCGATTTGTGGGAGCACGTGGGGAATGTAATTCAAGCTATGCGCCGCATCGCCCCACAGCTAGCCTTGGATTGAAATTTCCTTATTGACGCTTCGTTCGATATTGAATAGAATCAAAGAGCTTACCAGCCCGCCGGGTGCTATCTTCGGATCGCGGTGGGCTTTCGTTTGCTATTAAGGAAAATGCACATGATTAAGGTTGAAGAAGAAAATCGCGGCTCGGTTGTTTTAAGGCGCGCCGCAGAATACACACCGCCTTCGTCCTGGCGCACGTGGTTAATTGGTCGCCCGCTGCAAACTGCTGACGCGCCGCATCAAACGATTGGCAAAGCCATCGGGCTGGCAGTATTCGCCTCCGATGCTCTCTCGTCTACCGCATACGCCACCCAGGAAATCTTGATTATCCTGGCTGTAGCGGGTACCGTTGCCTTTGGGTACGTATTCCCCATCTCCATCGCGATTGTGATCTTGATGGCGATCGTAACCATATCGTATCAGCAGACAATCCACGCCTATCCAGGGGGAGGTGGCGCCTATATTGTCTCGCGAGACAATCTGGGTGAATTACCTGCCCAGATAGCCGGTGCCGCGCTGCTCACCGATTACATCTTGACAGTTGCAGTTTCTGTCTCATCTGGGGTAGCGCAGATTGTCTCCGCTTACCCAGAGATATTCGCTTACCGAGTGCACATTTCCGTGATCCTAGTATTTTTTATTATGTTGATCAACATGCGCGGCGTTAAAGAATCAGGCGCGGCGTTTGCACTCCCTACCTACTTTTTTGTTGTCATGATGTACATAACAGTGGGGGTTGGGCTATTTCGAGCCTTGACTGGCTCCTTGGGACCTGTAATCGATCCACCCGAATTAGAAGCTATTCACGCCCTGCAAGGGGTTACGGCGTTCCTGATACTACACGCATTTTCCAGCGGCACAGCTGCTTTGACTGGAATAGAAGCCATATCCAATGGCATCACAGCATTTAAAGAACCGCGCAGCCGCAACGCTGGCATCACATTGATCTGGATGGCTCTCATCCTGGGTTCCCTGTTCCTGGGGATTTCGTACCTGGCGCGCGAAATTGGCACCATCCCATCCGAGATCGAAACCGTCATCTCGCAGCTCGCCCGCACAATATTTCACGGGCAAGCAGGTTTGTACCTGGCTGTAATTGCGGCCACCACCGTGATATTGGTCATGGCAGCCAATACCGCCTTCGCAGATTTCCCCCGCCTCAGCGCCTTGCTCGCTGCGGATGGCTTTTTACCACGCCAGTTAACCTACCGTGGCAGCAGACTGGTGTTCTCACGAGGCATTGCGCTTCTAGCCTTGGTAGCCTCGCTTTTGATTATTGTATTCAACGCCAGCGTGACCCGTTTGATCCCTTTGTACGCTATCGGCGTGTTCAGTTCATTCACGCTATCGCAAGCTGGCATGGCGCGCAGGTGGTGGAAAATTGGACACCTGGAACCAGGTCAGGAACTCAAAGAACGCGGTTCAATGCTTCGTTATGAATCCGGCTGGCAACTCAAGATGGTTATCAATGGATTCGGAGCGTTGTGCACCCTGGTGGTCATGTTTGTATTTGCAATAACCAAGTTCCGCGATGGGGCATGGATCGTCCTGATCCTAACCCCAAGCCTGGTCGCCATTTTCTCCTCCATTCACCAACATTACAGGAATTTGGCGAAACGCCTCTCGTTGGATAATTATGGTCTGCCCCCACGTATCCCAAGGCACCGCGTCATCCTGCCCATCAGTGGTGTGCACCGGGGTTCATTGGCAGCCTTGCAATACGCGCGTACTCTGAGCGATGATATCACCGCCGTGCACGTTTGCACCGACCCGGAAGAAGCCAGCAAAACCCAGCAGAAGTGGGAGAAATGGGGGGATGGCGTGCGCCTGGTGTTGCTCGATTCACCATATCGCTTGTTAGCTGAACCCTTGCTGGAGTACATTGAATCGATTGCCAATCAACGCCAACCAAACGAGATCATCACTGTCATCGTGCCACAATTTGTCCCCAAACGCTGGATAAACAATCTGCTGCACACCCAAACCGCACTCTGGTTGCGATTGGCGTTATTATTTAAACCAGGGATCGTCATCACCGACGTGCCTTATCAAGTTGAGTAAAGGAGCCTCTCTCAAATGAATATCATCATCGTCGGTTGTGGTCGGGTAGGTGCAGAATTAGCCTACCGGCTCTACCAGAAAGGGCATAACATCTCCGTGATCGATCATGTGGCATCTGCGTTCAATAACCTTCCCTCAGATTTTCGTGGGCGGACGATAGAAGGCGAAGTGATGAATATGGATGTGCTCAGCCGTGCGGGGATTGATAGTGCCGATGGTCTGGCGGCGGTTACCAATTCCGATCCATTGAACGCCGTCGTGGCTCATCTGGCGCGAAGTGCATACGGCGTCCCGAACATCGTTGTGCGAAATTACGACCCAAGCCTGCGTGTCCTTCACGAGACCTTTGACTTGCAAGTAGTCAGTTCCTCCAGTTGGGGAGCCCAACGCCTGGAAGAGATGCTTGCTTCCGTAAATTTGCGTACCGTTTTTTCTGCAGGTAATGGTGAGGTAGAGATCTACGAGTTCAGCGTACCAGCTGCTTGGGATGGCGCAACCTTGGGTGAATTGCTCCCTACAACGAACGGCATCATCATCTCCGTGACACGTGCCGGGAAAGCCATCTTGCCAACCCCAGATTACCAGATCAAAACAAATGATGTCATCCTGGTAAGTGCTACGTTCGATGGCATTGAAGTATTACGTAATATTTTACACAGTAGACCGGAGGCGTAACCATGTTTGTGATCATCATTGGCGGCGGGCGCACCGGCACGCAACTGGCAACACTGTTGCTTAATCAGAACCACCATGTCCACATCATCGAAAATCGCCGTGAAGTTCTTAGCCGCATGCACCGCGAGTTGCCCACCGAGATCATATACGAAGGGCTCTTTTCCAGCCCAGCTGTGCTTGAACAGGCTGAGATCCAGAAGGCAGATGTGCTCGCTGCATGTACAGTCAACGATGCAGAGAACCTGGTAGCCTGCTTCCTGGGGCGCACCCGATACGGGATCGGGCGCACAATCGCGCGAGTCAATAACCCACGCAACGCCTGGCTTTTCGATGAAAAATTCTGCGTGGACGTTGCTCTAAATAACGCCGAGATCATGGCAAGGTTAATCGAGGAAGAGATGTCGATGGGCGACATGATGACCTTGCTGAAGCTGCGCCGCGGTGACTTCTCATTGGTTGAGGAAAAAATTCCGCCAGGGGCACCAGCCATCGGCATCGCCATCCAAAATTTGGGTCTTCCGGATAACTGCATTATCGCGGCCATCGTCCGACGGGGTCAGATGCTCGTGCCACGTGGCATCACGACCTTCGAAGCTGGCGATGAGGTATTGGCGATCACCGACAGTCAGGGAGCGGAGCAATTGGCAAGCTTGTTCACCCCCTCCGAATCAAAATCGAAGGGATCGAATCCCATTTGACCAAACTTCTTCCATAGGGTATAATCGCCTTTCGTCTGTTATCGTACAGTTTATAATAAATGCTGCTATCATTAACTTAGGAACGGAATTACAACTATGCCGAAACGAACTTACCAGCCCAAAATACGCCGCAGAGTGCGCGTCCACGGTTTTCGTAGCCGCATGGCAACTGCCGGGGGCCGTAAAGTGATTAAGAACCGCCGCTTGAAAGGCCGCAGCCGCTTAGGCGTTACCAAGAACAATCACGTCAAGAAGGTTAATTGGAATGCATAATCAGGCAGGAGCGGATGAAACATCAGCATGATCTGGCTCCGTCAGACAGGTGAAACGCGATTTTCGACTGAGAAAATCAGCCGATTTCGAGCGGGTGAGGCGGTCGGGAAAGTCTTTTGCCCACCCGCTTGTCGTGTTGATTGTGCATGACAACCCAGGAGAGGGTGTTCGCATCGGAGTTGCCGCCGGACGTAGCTTGGGAATGGCTGTCCAGCGCAATCGAGCGAAACGCATGATACGCGCTGCCGTTCATTCTATGCTAAATCACATCCGCCCTGGTCACGATCTCATCTTGATTGCTCGTCGTCCCATGCTTGAGGCTGACTTCCATAAGCTGCAAGAGGCACTGCTCACACTGTTACGCCGCGCCCAGATACTGAATGCAAATGACGACTGAAGTAGAAACAACACACGAATATACATCTGAGCCACGCTTGCGCGATCTGCCTCTCAGCCTGCAAAATATCCCCCGCATGATCTTGCTGGGATTAATCCGGCTATATCAAATGACCATCTCGCGTGGCCTGCCACCAAACACATGCCGCTTCCATCCATCTTGCTCTCATTACGGTTATCAGGCAATATACAAGTACGGTGCATTAAAAGGCAGCCTCATGGCTGCCTGGAGGGTTTTGCGCTGTAATCCATTCAACCCGGGTGGATACGATCCTGTAAAGTAATTAATGGATCAAACCATGCCTGAGGATTTTCGAAT
Source organism: Anaerolineales bacterium (assembly GCA_036526235.1). Classification (GTDB taxonomy): domain Bacteria; phylum Chloroflexota; class Anaerolineae; order Anaerolineales; family UBA4823; genus DATCYX01. The sequence goes on from DATCYX010000179.1 coordinate 9,871, forward strand.
TTATAAGCGAAATATGAAATCTAAACATCTACTAATACTCATCATCTTGCTCATTTCCTCCGTCGTACTAAGCGCCTGTGCTGGGGGCGCTGCCACAGCCGCTTCCAGCTGGCCAGACTTGACAGTCGACGGAGAGACCGCTTTTCTGTCATACAACCAGCATGTTTATGCCATTGACTTAGCTAACGGCACGCAGAAGTGGCGCTTCCCTCTCGAAGCCGATAACAAAATAAGCTTCTACGCCGCCCCGGTCATTACCCCTGATGGACAGTTATTGGTAGGGGGTTACGATCATGTCCTATACAGTCTAAATCCCCAGACAGGGACAGAAAACTGGTCATTCAAAAACGCTAAAAACCGCTATATTGGCAGCCCGCTGGCAAGCGAAGCAGGAATTTTTGCGCCAACCGCTGATGACAACCTCTACGCTCTAGACAACCAGGGAAATGCTCGCTGGTCCTTTGCGACGCAGGGCGCGCAGTGGGCAAAGCCGGTTTCAGATCCCAATTGTGAGTGTATCTACCTCCCTTCTATGGACCATCATTTATACGCCATAAACGCTCAAACGGGCGCGCAGGAATGGAAATCCGAAGACTTAGGTGGATCGGTCGTAGGGACCCCAGCTTATGCGCCGGATGATACACTTTATATCGGGACCTTCAACAGCGAAATGTTGGCGATTGACGCTAATAATGGTCGCATCCGCTGGCGAGTAACTACGGATGGATGGATTTGGGGTGGCCCAGTCTTAAAGGATGGTGCGCTGTATTTCGGCGATCTGAGCGGTGCATTTTACGCCATGGATGCCGCAGATGGCAGGGTTCGCTGGAAAATCAAACCGGATGGTCCAATTTCCCAATCTCCTCTGCTCACCGAAGAGTCGATATATTTCACAACTGAGGCGGGATCTCTGTATGGTGTAAGCTATAATGGCGATATTCGCGTCAACCAACCTATCGCCTGCCAACCCAACGGGGCATGCCCCAAGTTGCACACATCCCCTGTCAGCGCAGGTGATAAAATCTTAGTGGCACCCACCGGGGTAGAACAATTACTCATCGCCCTGGATGCAAATGGCGAGCAAATCTGGTCATTCATTCCTGAGAAGAAATAACGGAAGATATTGATATGTGGGATATGCTGATTATCAACCCAATGGTCAATACGCTGCTATGGATTTACAGCGTGCTTTGGCAAAATTTTGGCCTGGCGATTATCGTGTTCACTTTGGTTGTGCGCCTGATCACCTATCCGCTCACGGCCCAGCAGATGAAAAGCGCTCAGGCGATGCAGGACATGCAAAAATCGAAGAAGTGGCAGGATATCCAAAAGAAATATAAGGATAACCGCGAAAAATTGGCACAGGAGCAAATGAGCCTATATAAGGAGATGGGGGTTAGCCCATTCGGCTCCTGCCTGCCGACGCTGATCCAGTTCCCTATCATTATCGGCCTCTACCAGGGCATAATACGCGCTCTGGCGGTTACCCCCATCCAATTGCTCGATCTCTCCACCCACATTTACCCATTTATCAATGCCTCTGACTTGATTCCACTCCATAACCGTTTTCTGTGGATGGATCTCAGCCAGCCTGAGCGACTGTATGTTTTCGGATTTGGCGTGCCGGTGCTGGCAATATTAGTGGTCATCACCACATATTTCCAGTCAAAGCTGATGACCCCAATGACGCAGCCCGGCGACCAGGGAGCCCAAATGACCCAGGCGATGAATTTATACATGCCATTCCTGATGGGTTGGCTGGCCTATTCATTCTCATCAGGGTTAGCCCTGTACTTTGTGGCTAGCAATGTCTTCACCATTCTCCAGTATGCAGCCATGGGCAAACTTCAATGGAGCAACCTGCTACCAACCCGCAAATCCCGATGAGGATAACTTAAGAATTAGTGCCCGTCCTACCAAGCAGGACAATTATTGAAGAGGCCATCATGCGGAAATCACGTACAACTTTAGAGGTAATTGCGCCAACTATAGAGGAAGCCGTCATCAAGGGGCTGGATGAATTAGGATTACCCCAAGATGCAGTGGATGTTGAAATCCTGGACGAAGGTAGCAAAGGACTATTTGGCCTGGGTTCCCGGCAGGCACGCGTCCGTTTAACTGTCAAAACCACCTCCCCAGGTGAAGAAGCAGGTGAGGAGAAGCCGGCCCGGGCTAAACGTGCGGCCAAACGCACCCCCCAGAAGGTCTCCGAAGTGCAGGAAGACGTCTTGCCAAGCGAGATGGAAGCGGGAGAGGAAGACGAATCAACTACTGCGATCAAGGCAGAACCGCAAGACGATTACATACTCCAGATTGCTGAGGCTGTTGTCGCAGAGCTGCTTCATAGAATGCGCGTCCGTGCCGATGTCAGCGCTGAATTCGGTGAAGCCGACGACCGCAGTCACCGGGTGCCAGTGCTGGTGAATATCACCGGTCAAGACTTGAGCATCCTCATCGGACGCCAGACAGAAACCCTAAACGCCTTGCAGTACATTGCCGGGCTGATCGTCAGCAAGGAGACAGGTCGCCCCTTGACGCTGATCATTGATGTGCAGGGCTATCGAAAGCGGCGCGAGCAGCAGCTTCGCCAGCTTGCCCGTCGCATGGCTGACCAGGCTGTTAAGACCGGGCGCCGCCAGGTCTTGGAGCCAATGCCCGCCAATGAGCGCCGCATTATCCACATCGAGCTACGCGACTATCCTGAGGTTTCAACAGAAAGTATTGGGGAAGAGCCGCGACGGAAAGTCACCATCCTGCTCAAGTAAACTCGCTCAGTTCTTCACCCCTTCGGGATTCGATCTTCGATTTACTCTAGTCCTACTTAATATCCGATTTGTTTAGTATCGCCGCCAGGGAATGCAATCCCAACCAGTAAGAGCGCCAACCAAATCCCACGATTGATCCTACACAAACCGGCGCGATCATCGATTGGCGGCGAAATTCCTCTCTTGCATGCACATTGGAGAGATGCACCTCTACAACCGGTAACCCGATCGAGGCGACAGCATCCCGCAACGCCACCGATGTGTGAGTATATCCCCCGGGGTTAAAGACCACACCACGCGCCCAGTCGCGCGCCTGGTGCAAGGCATCAATCAAATCCCCCTCGCCATTAAATTGTAGCGCACGCACCTCCAACCCTATCTCTCGCCCCACCTCGACCAAGCGTCTATCGATCTCTTCCAGTGTCAGTGAGCCATAAACCTCGGGCTCCCGGAGCCCAAGTAGATTTAGGTTTGGGCCGTGTAAAACAAGTATCGGTTTCATTTTCCACTCATTGGTGCTGCATCATAAGGTTCTTCAGATCCTGACTGGTAGTATTGCTTCCCCTATATATCTTATATCGATAGCTCCGTAAAATCCACATCCACACCCACCTTAACCTCGCCTGGGCGGATAGGCAAAGCGAAGCGCACTCTTCCGTCGAGACGTTTTTTATCCACTTGCATCACCTCCCGAACTGCAACACGGTCCAACTCCGGGGGAATCTCTACCGGCAAGCCTAGCGCCCTCAAGACACCTTCGATCTCGCCAGTCAACCCCGTCTCAGCAATGCCAATCTTCTCAGCCAGGCGCGCCTCAGCAACCAGACCAATGGCGATTGCCTCCCCGTGTCTCAATTGAAAGCCCGACGCCAGCTCAACAGCATGGCCAAAGGTATGCCCCAAGTTTAACGCTGCCCGGCGACCCTTTTCATAGGGATCGTCTTCAATGACCGAGATTTTCACCGCCATCGCCCTGCGCACTATTTCGCCCAAATATCGCTCTACAGCCTCCCAGCCGCGACCACATAGGGCGAACAGCTCCGCATCGCCAACCAAGCCAGATTTGACCACTTCGGCCATACCCGCTCTCAATTCAGCCTTTGGCAGGGTCTGCAAGGTATGCGGGTCAGCCAGCACGAGGCGCGGCGAGTGGAAGGCTCCAACCAAGTTTTTACCCTGGGGCAGGTCAAATCCGGTCTTGCCGCCCAAGCTGGCATCAGCCATTGCCAGTAGCGTTGTGGGCAGCGCCACCCAGGGCACGCCGCGCAAGATCGTCGCAGCGGCAAATCCCGCCAAATCACCTACCACTCCGCCTCCCAAGGCAATCACCGTGCTGCTGCGCTCGATCCCCGCGGCCAGAAAACCCTCCCACAAGGAAGCCACGGTGTGTAGATTCTTGTGCTGCTCTCCTGGTGGAATGATAATAGAATGCGCCCTGTAGTTTGCAGATTGTAACGAATCCAAAACTTGTTGGGTATAGAGCGAACCTACGTTCTCATCGCTCACTACAATTACCGGGCTTCTTAATCCCCGTTTGAGAAGCAAATCTCCAATGCCATCTAAACCACTTTCCTGGACAATCACATCATATGCCTGCCCCATGCCACTCACACGGAACTTGCCAATGCGGATTTGAGCATCGCGGACAATCCGCTCAACCGGCCAATCGGCATCCAGGGCGAATGGAAATGAGTTGTAATGATCGGCTCGGCTGGATAACAAGCTTTCCAGACGAGGCCGCAGGTCTCCATTTAGCAGCGGACGAGAGTTGCTCTCCGCGCCAAGACGTTCTAATAATCGCTCGATGGGAGCTTGCAGGCATAACACAGTTCCCGCAGCTTCGACCTGGGTGAGATTGGCTGGGTTAAGCAGAGCGCCACCGCCCAAAGCCAGCACACCTTCCTGGTGGGCCAGCAGATCAAGCAAGACTTTCCGCTCGCGGCGGCGAAAACCCTTCTCGCCTTCCCGGGCGAAAATCTCCGGGATATTCATCTTGCTCCTCACCTGGATTTCTTCATCCAAATCCCAGAACGGAAAGCCCAATCTAGCTGCGAGGGCACGTCCTACGCTGCTCTTGCCCGAGCCCGGAGGGCCATATAGACAGATAAAATCACGGCCAGAAGACATGCTCGCTCCCATCCATGGGCAGGTCAGAGAGGCGGGCGCGGCGCAGAGCCTCGAAGCGGGGGCGCATCTCTTCTAACGAATCGCCTCCCAGCTTCTCGATCAGCGCATCCGCCAACACAAAGGCAACCATAGATTCGATAATAACAACGGCGCGCGGCACCGGGCAGAAATCGGAACGCTCGTATTGAGTGGGAGTCTCCACCCCTTTCTCCAAGTCTACCGTTTGCTGGGGCGTCAGCGTGGTAGCGATGGGTTTCATGGCAGCTCGCACGTGCAGTGGTTGCCCGGTTGTAATCCCCCCCTCCAGCCCTCCAGATCGGTTTGTCGGTCGCACCAGATTCTCCCCTTGAAGTTGGATTGCATCATGAGCCTGCGTGCCCGGCAGACGGGTATTTTCAAACCCCGGACCAATTTCAACCCCCTTGATAGCCTGCACACTGAGAACTGCTGCCCCCAGGCGGGCTTCCAGGCGGCGCTCCCAGTGCACATAAGAGCCTAAACCAGGTGGGACTCCCAAGGCAAAAACCTCGATGATCCCTCCTAGTGTATCCCGATCTTCCATAGCACGGCGTATTCGGGCGTGCATGACCTCAGCCGCAGAAACATCCGGGCAGGAGACATCATTCTGCTCCGCCCTGTGGATGCGTTCGGCAATAGGGATTGAGCTTACGTCGGCAATAATCTCGCCGATCGAGGCCACATACCCCCCCACCTGAATATCGAACTGTCCTAACAATTGGCGGCAGACAGCTCCCAGCGCGACCCGCGCAGCAGTTTCACGAGCCGAAGACCGCTCAAGCGCTGGTCGCAAATCTCGGTATCCATATTTGAGTGCCCCGCTCAGGTCGGAGTGTCCCGGGCGGGGGGTCGTCAAAGGCTCGATGCGACGCCCGCGCCATTTCTCGTGGTCAATATTCTCAATGAGGATGGACAGTGGACCGCCGGTTGTCACCGGGCCGTCGCCGAAATCCATGACACCACTCAATACCCGCGCCGTATCCTTCTCGATCTTCATACGTGGACCAGATCCGTAACCACGCTGGCGGCGAGCCAGGTCTGCCTGGATACCTTCCATCGATATGGCTAACCCAGCAGGCATCCCCTCCAGGATTGCGACCAGTGCCGGCCCGTGAGATTCACCCGCCGTCATGAAATGCAAACTCATCGTTTCAACCACCTTTCCAGACGAGACATAGCCTGGCTGATTCGCTCGACCGGGGCCGTCAATGAGATACGCATATACCCCTCTCCCGCATCCCCGAACACGGTGCCGGGCGTCACACTGACGTGTGCACCTTCCAGCGCAGCACTGGCAAAATCCTCGGATGACCAGCCCTCCGGCACAGCACTCCACACATAGATTGAGGCACGCGGTGTCTCAGCCTTTAATCCCATGCCACGCAAGCCCTGGAGAGCCGCATCCCGCCGCTGGCGGTAGATTTTATTGCGATCGCCCAGCCAGCTCTGATCGCCACACATCGCTTCGATGGCGGCATCCAGCACAGGCAAAAAATGACCGCTGTCCAGGTTGGTTTTGAGTGTGTACAAGTTTCTGAGCAGCTGTGCATTTCCCAGAGCAGCACCTACACGCCAGCCGGCCATATTGTGCGATTTCGAAAGGGTATTAAATTCAACCACCACCTCTTTTGCCCCTGGAATCTCCAACAGACTGGGAGCGCGATGGCTGTCGAAGGTAACCTGTGTGTAGGCGGCATCATGGCATAGAACCAGGTCATATTGCTTCGCAAAGTCTACCGCATCAGCGAAGAATTCCAAGGTCGCTACACCGGTCGTGGGATTGTTCGGATAATTCAGCCACATCATCTTCGCCTTATGGGCGGTTTCAGCGGGGATGGCTTCTAAATCAGGTAAATAGCCCCTCTCAGGTATTAATGGAAAATATACTGGCTCCCCACC
>DATCYX010000180.1:0-3064 GCA_036526235.1 Anaerolineales bacterium
CGAAAAACCCACCTCAACACTCTCCTCATTGCAAATGACCCTGACGGCTCCCACGGCGACCCTGGCTTTCTCGCCAACGTTAGCTGCCACGCAGGCTTTTACACCCACGGCGACCTTGGAACCTACCGTCACACCCACCGCTACGGCAACCATCACGCCTATTCCAAGCCCCACTCCAACGCAAGCGCCGACAGCAACACCCACCGAGTATACGCTGGAGGGTTATCAGCAGCTCTATAAGGACCAACTCGAGAGGCTGAAGTCGATTGATTTTGATGAAGATGATCTGCGATATATCATCGAGAGCCAGCTCTATCGCGAGAAAGTGTTAGATGCGGTTCTTGCAGAATCTGATTTAACAGCGGAGGAGGATCAGGTGTGGGCCCGGCATATCCTGGTGCCTGATGAGGCTACGGCTAACATCGTGCTGGGTCGGCTCGCCGATGGGGAAGACTGGAGCGAGCTTGCAGCCCTGTTTTCTACCGATACGAGCAATAAAGATTTTGGTGGCGATCTTGGATGGTTTGGAAAGGGTCGCATGGTGGCTGAATTCGAGAATGCTGCCTTTGCTTTAGATGTTGGTGAGACAAGTCAGCCAGTGCAGACCAGCTTCGGCTGGCACATCATTCAGGTGCTTGGTCATGAGGCGAGACCACTCTCACAAGATGAATACGAGCAGTTACGTCAAACTCGATTTGATGAATGGATTAAAGAACAACGCGATGCTACCGAGGTTGAAACCTTGGAGATTTGGCAGGAGCGCGTCCCCACCGAGCCGGCTTTCCCGGCAGAGGTGGAGGGCTTTATTCAAGCCGTTCAACAGCAACTCTTACAGCAATCTCAACCCACTGTGCCAGCTCCTTCGGTGACGGAGGAAGCCCCGACGCAATAGCTGGAAAATAATTTTCCTACAATTGCTCTCTATGTCGAATAAATTGGGTGTGAATTGCTTGTTCACACCCAGTTTTTTTATAACGGCGAGATCGAGAGGTCTTATGTACAATAAATGTCAATAATATATTGACATTATATGTGCAATAGGATAGAATTTATCTATCTTCATCAAAGGAAATGGCTATGAAACACGCTGTGATCATTGGCGCGGGTATGGGGGGGCTGGCTACGGCCTTGCGGCTGAGTTATCACGGCTTTCGTGTTACCGTGCTGGAAAAACAACCCCGTCCAGGTGGGCGGAGCAACGTCATCGAGGAGTCCGGTTTCCGCGCAGATATGGGGCCTACCATCCTTGTGATGAAAGGTGCCTTTGAGGAGCTGTACCGCTCCATTGGTCAAGATCTCAATTCCCGGCTACAATTTATCCAGCTAGATCCCAACTACCGGGTTTATTATCACGACGGGAGCTGTATTGATTTGTACAGCAACATGGCTAAATTGGCGCAGGAGATTGAAAGGGTGCAATCGGGGGGTGCAGAACGCCTTTTCCGTTTTGTTGGTGAGGGAGCCAAAAAATACCAGCTCGGTATGGATTTCGTAGACCGCAATTATGATCAGTTAACTGACTTGATGAATCCATCTGCTGCGGTTCGTCTGTTGCAGACGCAGGCGCACCAAAACCTGTACCAACAGGTGTCGGCTTTCTTCCAGCATAATGATAAACTCGCCAAGGCTTTCTCTTTTCACTCGATGTTTCTGGGGCTCTCACCATTCGATGCGTTAGCGATGTATAGCCTGATTACGTATGCCGATCTGGCATTGGGTATGTGGTTTCCCATGGGAGGCTTATATCGTTTGATCGAAGATATGGTCAGTCTGGCAGGTGAGATGGGGGTGGAGATACGCACCGAGAGCCCGGTAGAAGAAATCACCATTGTGGATGGTCGAGTGACCGGTGTTCGTTTGGAATCTGGGGAACAAGTGGCATCTGACCTGGTGATTTCGAACGCCGATCTCCCCTACACGTATAACAAATTGATCGCTCCCCGCTACCGCAAGCAATATAGTTCCGCTCGGTTGGCGAAAATGCAGTACGCTTGCTCTGGTTACATTTTATACCTAGGAGTTAACCGGATCTACCCTCACGCCCGCCACCAAGCTCTATACTTCTCAGAGGATTACCGTGCAAATCTGGACGCTATCTTCAAACACAAGACTTTGCCAGAAGATCCCTCGTTCCACCTGAACATTCCAACGGTCACAGACCTCAATTTAGCGCCTCCTGGGCACAGCTTAATATATGTGCTGGCGCCCATGCCCAACCTGGAGGCAAAAATCGACTGGCAACAAGCCGCGCCAGTTGTCCGCCAGCGACTGCTGGACAGATTGGAGCAGATCCTGGATCCCGAGATCCGACAGCATATCGTCTGGGAGAGGGATTACCGGCCCACAGATTGGCACTCAGATATCAATGCCACCTTGGGGACGGCATTTGGCTCGCTAGCACATGGCTTTTTTCAATCCGCATATTTTCGCCCACATAACAAGGCTAAGGGTGTGCAGGGGATGTACTTCGTAGGTCAAGGGACTTATCCGGGGATCGGCATGCCGATGGTGGTGATCTCTTCGAAGTTGGTTACAGAAAGGGTGCTGAAAGAATGGATGTAGATGTCAATTTATCATTACCGACTGTGCGATCAGTTCGTGAAGGCGAAATCAATAGCTTTAAGGAGAGTGGCTCAATCGCTTCTGTAGCAGATTATGCGGCTTGTCGCGCAATTATGCTCCGGGCGAGTAATAATTATTCATCCGCCAGCAGGTATTTGCCGGCTGATAAGCTTCTGCATGTCGAAGCGTTGTATGCCTTGATGCGCGTGGGAGATGACCGCGTGGATGTATCACACCAGGGATTTCGCACACCGTTGGAGGCGATTGAAGATTGGGAAAAGACATACTGGTTAGCGTTTGAGCGGGGCGAAAGCCCACATCCAGTAATGCGAGCCTATCTGGACACGGCGATAAAATTTGGCATCCCTGCAGAGACGATGAGCGCATACTTCCGCGCCATGAAGGAAGATCTGACCGTAACGCGCTTCCCCACGTTTAATCACCTTCTGCATTACATGGAGGGCAGCGCTATACCGGTAGGGCGGGCAATGACTCATATTTT
>DATCYX010000181.1:0-5767 GCA_036526235.1 Anaerolineales bacterium
GTACGCAGACGGATACCCCCACACTCACCCCAACAATAACACCTACCAGCACGTCGACATCTACAAACACGCCCACTCCCACCAATACCCCTACCTCAACAGCTACACAAACCCCCACGCTCTCACCACCAGTGACGGTCGTCGATGCGCTTACCAGTGGAGAGATTTTTGTCGCTGGAACCGTGAGCGGTGATTACACCTATACCCGGGTCAAAGGTGGCAACCTGGAGACACTCACTGAAGTTGTATCGGGTGGCAAACCGCAAAACCGCTATAGCTATCTGGAGCACAAATGGACCTTTAATGTCACGTCTGGCAATACCGTCACCTTGTATGCTTATACCTGGAAGGGTGAATGTATTCCCACCCCAGAAAACTCCTGCGATGGTGACACCTTCAAGTTTGCTTACTCGACAGATGATGTCAACTATTTCGACATGTTCACTGTGAGCAGCACCTCTCTCGATAATATTGAAGCCTACAGCTTGCCCTCTTCCACTCAGGGCACCGTTTATGTGCGCGTCACCGACAGCAACCAAAGTTCTGGTGCCCGATTTCTGGATACCTTATATATAGATTATCTGTCCATTCAAACCGTGTCTGAACCGGGCTATGCCCCCGCCACTCCCACCAATACTCCGACTATCACTCCCACCCCGGATGGCATCATCCTATCAGCTTTTGGTTACAAGGTCAAAGGCCTTCAGACGGTCGACCTGACCTGGAGCGGTGGCTCCGCCACATCGTTCGATATCTTCCGGGACGAACCCCGGATCGCGCCCGGGATAACCGCAAATGCTTACACTGACAATATCGGCAGCAAGGGAAGCGGTAGTTATTTGTACCAGGTTTGCGAAGCCGGGAATCCTGCCAATTGCTCGAACGTCGTCCAGGTTGACTTTTAGATCGTGACAGTGGAAAATTGGCTGACAAGACAATTGTGCCAGGAATGATGACGACAACCTGAATAAGGGGCTGGTCTTACCAGCAGCATCGTTGTCCACACCAGGAAGTATCTGCCTTTAAGATGGGCTGCCTTAGAAAGGAATATAAATAGCCCTCCTTCTTCAAGAAGGGGGGCTTTCCTTTGCGCCCTTGTTTCGTCCCGCCTTCTTCGACCTGTGACAATCGTTGCGACGGGTTGGCAGAAGAGCTTTACATATTGTTGCGTATTTTGTATACTGATTTTGAAATAGATTGGTCATGGATTAGATCCGAAGAGCTAATCGATCAGTCAAATATTTTTTATAAGCGTGTCATCGCTAGCGATAGCTAGCGTGGTGGTGGTCCCTCATAGCGTGATACCTGTAAGCTTAACTGAGACTGCTTCAATATTATGAAATCAACAACAGTCAGCAACGTGAAGGTGGTGTATGCTATCGGCGAGCAGGGTACAGCGGACATCATTCGCGGCACCTGTGAGAAGGCTATCCAGCTGGCTTGGGAGATGTGGGGGCTTAAAGCGCCTGAAGATTGCCGGATCTACGTGATGACGTCTTGGCTGGGGTTTGTATTCCAGTCCGCTCCTTGGGCTTGGCGGGTATTGCTGGGTGCGACTCTCCCGTTTTGGGCCTTCAGGGCCCGCAGGACGTGGCCGTATAGCGCTGCCTGGACCCAGCGTTACGGGAGCAGAGTGGCAATCGGGGTCAAACCACCCCGCCTGTTGGAGCAAAGTGATCGAAGCATCGGCGTTCGCATGTTTGTCGAGGAAGAGAACATGCAGCTCAATGTTCAACATGTCACGTGTCACGAGCTGGTGCACGCCTGTTCAGCGCACTTGACACTGCCCATGTGGCTCAACGAAGGCATCGCTACGCTGACCGTGGACCAATTCTTGGGAAAGCCGACCATCAGGCAGGAGACATTGGCCTTTATGCGGGATTATTTGCCCAAGGGAGCACCTCCAACCTATCGGGCGCTTTCCCGCATGGGTGGGGAGGCTATCGTGTATCACGGCGTGCGCGGGTACTGGCTTGTGCGCTACCTGGAGCAGCAGCAGGCTGGCTTCTTAAAGCGGATGTTATCTCGGCAACGTGATTGGGATGAGCTTGAGCGGGAAGTGGCAATGCAATTACACATAGAGCCAGCCAGTTTCTGGAGCGAGATAGATGGCATGCTAGCCGGTCATTTTGAGAGCAAACAGGCAGTAGCCTGAAGGGGAGTACATGTTTTCCATCTTTACCAGGGTATCCATATTTGATCTGGTTTTTGTCCTTAGCGCGGTCCTGTTTAATCTACTGATAACGGGTATCTTCATCGCGCAAAAGCATGGACGCCCCAAGCTGGTCAAGATTTTTGGTATCCTGTGGTTATCTCTCGGGATTCCATTGCTTATCGTGTTTATAAATTCATTGATCGTTGGGCGAGAGCTATGGATCATGGTGTATTTTGGGTTCATTTTTCTGTACATGATCCTGGAATTGTTCCTTGATTATATTTTGCATATCGAATTCAGGTCGAAGCCGCTGCTGCATGTTCCTTATATCATCCTTGAATACATCGCCTTGTTTGGATTGATCGGTATTTCCTTTGCTATAGACCCAACATGGGGGTATATTGTTACTGTGAGCTTTTGGCTGCTTTTAGCTGGTTTGATTTATCTGTACTGGGACAGTATAACGAAAAAGATGTGGCGGGGCAGATAAGCTACAGGGTCGCAGATTGCGTCATTGGGTGGTAAACCAAATAATCCATCTGGTTTTGTATTGTTGCTTGACTGAGGAATAATGATCACAGTTGACAAGATAGATACCAACTCTAAGGCTCAGTTACACCGCTTCGTTCGTTTACCTTTCCGCCTTTACCGGCATTACCCACAATGGGTTCCACCCATATTGGTTGACCATCAAATGCAGCTTAATCGCAAGAAACATCCCTTCTTCGAGCATTCTGATGCCGACTTCTTTATCGCCGTTCGGGATGGTTTAGACGTGGGTCGTATCGCGGCTATCGAGAATCGCCGCTTCAACCAATATCATGGAACACATAAAGCCCAGTTCTACTTTTTCGATTGCGAAGACGATCCAGAAATTGCCGGGGCATTGTTCCAAAAAGTGTTCGAGTGGGCGAGCCAGCGCGGGTTGGACACGGTAATCGGGCCCAAGGGGCTTGGGCCATTAGATAGCTATGGTCTTCTCACTGATGGTTTTAAGTCGCGCCAGATGATGACCATGATGAACTACAATCCCCGATATTACCCGCATCTGCTCGAAGCATTGGGTTTCAACAAAGAAGTCGATTTTGTTTCCTGCTATACAAGCTGTGATGCTTTCAGATTGCCAGATAATGTCTATCGGATTGCTGAACGCGTCCAGCAGCGTGGCGTGCTGCGCGTCCAGCGCTTTCAAACCATCCGCGAGCTGAAAAGCTGGGCTTGGCGGATCGGGCAAGCCTATAACAAGGCTTTTATCCACAACTGGGAATACTATCCGTTGACCGAACGCGAAATCGCATTCGTTGTCAGCAATCTGGAGACGATTGCCAATCCCAGGTTGATCAAGATCATCGTGCATGACCAGGATGTGGTGGGCTTCTTGTTTGCGTTTCCTGATATTGCCCCTGCAATTCAGCGCTCTCAGGGGCGGCTTCTGCCATTTGGCCTATTCGATATGTTGCTTGAAATGCGCCGGACGAAGTGGGTTGCCATCAACGCGGCCGGTGTTCTCCCCGAGTTTCATGGCCGTGGGGGTAATGCCTTGCTCTATGCAGAAATGGAGAAAACTATCCGGGGATTCCAGTTTGAGCACGCGGTATTGTATCAGGTGGCTGAAACGGCCACCAACATGCGGCGCGACCTGGAGAGCTTAGGCGGCAGACGATATATGAACCATCGTGTATACGTACGCAGGATTTAGGAAGTGTTGTTGAAGTGTGCTCAATGACCATTGTGCTAGAAACCACCCGGCTGGCCTTGAAAATGTTCTCAGTTGCGGATGCGGCGAGCTTTTATGAGCTGAACCTGGACCCCGAGGTCTTGCGCTATACTGGAGATACATCGTTTAGCTCGGTCGCCGAGGCAGAGGCCTTCATTCGAGGTTACACTCATTATGAGCGTTATGGGTACGGACGCTGGTCGGTGTTCATCAAAGAAACGGGAGAATACACTGGTTTTTGCGGGCTCAATTACCGGCCTGAGCTGCATGAGGTGGATGTCGGCTTCCGCCTTCTGAGAAAATATTGGGGCAAGGGGTATGCTACGGAAGCGGCGCGCGGTTGCATCAGGTATGGCTTCGAGACATGCGGGCTGGCACGCATCGTGGCTCGTGCTATGCGAGAGAACTGGGCATCCATCAGGGTCATAGAAAAATTGGGCATGCAATTTGATAAAGAGTTTATCGAGAATGGAGCGTTTTGGGTTCAGTACGAAATTTATGAGGAGAAAGTGAATGGAAACTTTCTTCACTGATTACCTGGATCGACTTGAGAGTTTGCATAATGACCTGAAAGGCGCCCTGGCTGAGATGCCGAATGGCGGGCTGGATTGGGTTCCAGGGGCTGGAATGAACTCGCTGTGCGTGCTTGCCGTTCATGTGGCTGGGGCGGAACGCTACTGGATTGGGGATGTGGTCGCTGGGGAGCCATCTGGGCGTGATAGGGAAGCTGAGTTCCGTGCGAAGGACATGGCCGCGGCAAGCTTGGCAGAGCGTTTGGATGGCAGCCTGGCTTATACGCGTGGCGTGGTTCAGAGGTTGAAGCCAAGCGACCTGGATGAAATACGCTTTTCCCCACAACATGGGCGCGAGAACGCCGTTGGCTGGGTATTGGCCCATGTGCTGGCGCACGCGGGGCTCCACGCGGGTCACGCCCAGGTGACGCGCCAGTTGTGGGAGCAAAAAAATACTTGACAGCAGGTGGGGAGCGTTATACAACTTAAATAGATTCTATGGAACCTCCGATCTTACCAAGACGCATCCCGCAGCGCGCTGAGGTGGGTGCTAAGGCAAGCTTCTCGCGCACCATCACCGAGGCGGATGTAGCCTTGTTTATTGGGGTTACCTGGGATGTCAACCCGCTGCACACCGACGAGGTGTACGCACGCGCTACGCGTTTCAAGCAGCGCATCGTACCTGGGCTGCTCACTGCTAGCCTGGTCACCCACCTGGGAGGACTATGGGCGTTCATGGCGAGCGAGATACGCTTCGAATTCCTGGCGCCGGTCTATGTTGGCGACACGATCACAGCCGTGGCTGAGGTGACCGAAGTCAAACCCGATAACGGGTTTGTCCGCCTTAAGGTCAAGTGTACGAATGCTGCGGGGGTAGAGGTGTTACGCGGGGGACTGGCTGGATTCCCTGGTCGTCATGAAGCTTGAAGGAGAAAAAATGCCAACCCGTATTGCCGTAATCAGCCTGTGGGCGGAGGATGTGCCCAAAGCCGCCCACTTTTACCGGGATGTCATCGGCCTGCCATTATTGCCCCATCACGCCGACCGCCCGCATTTCGACCTGGGCGGCAGTTTCCTGGTGATCTTGAAAGGACGCCCATCTCCGCCCCTGGATAGCGTGCCAGAGCGCTTCCCATTGGTCGCTTTCGCGGTAGACAATCTGGATGCAGCCCTCCAGCAGCTTGATCAACATGGTGTCGAGTTGCCCTGGGGGGTAGAGGCGGACGCGCATTCTCGCTGGGTAATGTTTTATGATCCAGCGGGGAACCTGATTGAGATTGTGCAGTTTGGTCGCTAAGGGGGACAGACATGAAACTACCTATCATTAAACGCGCCGCCTTATTGCTCGTCGCCCAGGTCGCTGCGCTTATGTTAATGGCTTGC
>DATCYX010000182.1:0-2315 GCA_036526235.1 Anaerolineales bacterium
CAGAGTGAATAATCCCAGTGTAAGCAGGATCAACGGACAGGTCAAAAACTTGAGCAGCGGGTTTAGAAAGGCATTGACCACACCAAAGATCAGCGCCAGCCAGATGAAAGCCAGCCAGTTGGTACTTTGGGGTTGGATTCCAGGCACCAATGCGACAGCCACATACAAAGCAACGGCATTGATCCCCCAGCGGATGAGAAAACGGTTCATCTTATAATCCTTTCTTTTCACTAAAGAGACAACCATCTTGCCGAGACCCTGAGGATCTGAGCGACCCTCAGGATCTCGGTTTGCAGGAGCACTGCATAACTATTTACGAAATTTGGTTTGCTTAGTCGCGAAGGATGCGCTTATCCACGATAATGCGCACTTTGGCTTAAAGAAATGGTAGGGCAAGTTGGCAACTTACCCTACCATAACCCAAAAGGAGCACCATCGCAAGGGTAGCTTACCCTGATTTACTTCTCGAAGTACTCCACCAGTTGCTTGACGTGCAGCACACCGTCAAATTTTAGCCCATCGCCACCCTTGGTGAGCACGCCTTTCTCCCCATCGGGGTCGCCCAGGCTGGTGACGATGATATCTCCGGAGCTCACATCCTCTTTCTCTGTGTAGTAGTTCGTGGTTACCACAGTTGGCATCCCCGCCGCCTTCGCAGCCAGCACACCGTTCTTCGAATCTTCAACCACGAAGCACTCATCCGGCTTGAGTCCGGTCCTGGAGAGTGCCAGGTTGTAGATCTCCGGATCGGGCTTTTTCTTGCTCACCACATCGCCTGCCAGCACCAGATCGAACTTGATGTCGGAGAGGATTTTTCCCGTGATAGCCCTAGCGGACTGCTCGTTGGAAGTTGTGCACACGCCAATCATCAGCCCTGCCTCCACCACTTCCTTCATAAAGCGGTGCACGCCCGGTCGCAGGGGGAGTTGTCCCGATTCAATGAGCTCGACAAATAACGCTGTCTTGCGCTTGTGCATGGTCTTTACCAGCTCATCGATCTCGTCGGGGGGAACGGGTGGGTTGAAGCCCTTTGTCAGACTGTGATGCTTCATGCGTTCTTTGCCACCGGCGATTTGCAGCAGCTCGTGATAATAATTCACGCTCCATTCGTCGGTGAAGCCGAACTCTTTAAAGGTCATATTGAAAGAGACGCGATGACCATCCCGCTCGGTGTCGATGATGACACCGTCCTGGTCAAAAAACACAGCTTTAATTTTTCCCATGATTCGCCTCCAGGTTTGATCCACTCATTTTCGCTAATGGAAGTCAAGCTTTTTATGAAAATTAGCGTATTTAGCGGACCCTCTTCTGAGCTTAGGATTGCGAAAAGCTCAGGACTTGGTTAAGAATTCGCGCACGATCGCGACCGCCATGCGGTTCTCTTCCTTACTGCCAATGGTAATGCGGAACCAACCATCGCTTCCGTATTTATCGCTATCTGGGCGGAAGATCAGACCTTTTTGTTCGGCGTACGCCACCATATCCTTGCCCCGCTTGCCGGTCCCCCCAGCGTCGAAGAGGACATAGTTGGCTTGTGAGCGGAAAATGACCAATCCAGGGATATCGCTCAGCGATTCCTGGATAAAATCCACCTCGCTGTTATTGAATTTCACCCGGTACTCCAAGGCTTCGGTATCTTCCAGGGCTGCTAGCGCGGCCCACATCGGGATGGTGCCCACATTCCATGGAAGCAGCGCTGCGGAGATTTGCCCAATAACGCTCTTATCTCCCAGGGCATAGCCAAAGCGCAATCCCGCCAGGCCATAGGCTTTGGACAGCGTGCGCGTAATAATCACGTTTTTATACTTCTTAGTCAGTCCTACCTGAGACATGCCCAACCCGGCATATTCGATGTAGGCCTCGTCAACGACAAATGGGATACCCGTCTCAGCGATCCGCACAAATTCCTTGGCATCCATGAAGTTGCCTGTAGGGTTGTTCGGATTGGCGATGACAATGACTTTGGTCTTATCAGTGACAGCTTTGAGGATGGAATCGGGATCGTAGAGCAGCTGGTTATCCTTATATACCATGGGAACAGAAACCAGCTTGCCGCCCAGAATGTTGCAGCGCAGTTTATAGATTCCAAAGCAGGGTGTGTGTTGGATCACCTCTTCCCCAGGAGCCAGAAAGACGCGGAAGATGTTATCAAACACTTCGCTGGAGCCGTTGCCCAGCATCACGTTATCTGGCCCATCCAAGCCATTGATCTCTGCAATCTTTCCGCGCACCACCAAACCCTGGTCAGGGTAGCGATGACCCAGGCGGGCATACTTATCAATGGTCGCCAGCACTTTCTCGGATGGCGGGTTCGG
>DATCYX010000183.1:0-5449 GCA_036526235.1 Anaerolineales bacterium
GCGATCTGGAGGCCGCCCTGCAGGCTTATCAAAAGACCGTTGAGCTGGCGCCCAATGATCCGGCGTACTACCGCTTGCTGGCGGGTTTCAGCGCGCGCTATGAGTACCAGGTGGGTGCTGTTGGCCTATCTGCTGCCCGTCGGGCGGTGCTGCTCGATCCTGCCAACCCCGACTCGCTGGACAGCATGGGGCAGGTGCTTTTCCTGCTGGGCGATCTCACCAGCGCCGAGCGCTTTTTCCTGCGCGCCCTGGATGCCGACCCAAATCACGCCCCTGCGCACCTGCACCTGGGACTGGCCTATATGCTGCAAGGCGAGCGCGACCGCGCCTACCAGGAATGGAAACTAGTGACTTCCCTGGCCTCTGGCACGCCTGCCGCTGAGCAGGCGGAGAGATTGGTGAGAAACTATTTTCCGTGAGGTTTAGTGAATTTTGGGGTGGAGCCTATTAGCATCATCACTTCGGTTGGTGAATTCCTGCGCCGCTCGGTGATGGTTGTGTCTAACAAATCAAAAGACGCCCCTTGACGGGGCGTCTTGTGGTGTCTAGCATTGAATCATTGGTAAATCACGGTGCGTAGAAGCGCGCCTTCCAGTAGCCGGGCTCTTTTTCGACCATGGTGGCGGTGACATCCACGATCTCCACCCAGGTCTTGCCCGGTTTGAGCGGGAAGGGATTTCCTTCTCCATCCACGAAGCGGATCGGCCGCAGCAGGCCGCTCTTCTTTTCGTAGTCGCCGGATACGGTGGACCAGTAGATCGGATATACCTGGCCGTCGCGGAAAAGGTAGGCTCTGTTCGTGGTGTAGAACAGGTCCAGGTCGATCAAGGTCCTGGCTCCGTTGAGGACATTGTGTTTGGCATACAGCACAATGACGTTCTCAAAGGCAAGCTGCTCGCCGGTGAGCCGGTCTGTGCTGGGATAGAACTTTCCGGATCCGTCGGCTTTGTCCTGGTTGCGCAGGTAGGCACCGGAAGCCGGGTCGTACTTCCACAAGATCTGGTTCAGGTAGGCGTAGAATACCCATAGATTGGAGGCGTTCTGCCCGCCCTTCGGCGCCTCCTGGCGGAACAGGTTGCCGGTCAGGTTGTGGGTCTTTCCTTTAGCATTTGCCTGAGCGATCGCCTGCAGCTTGGAGACATCGATCAGGGCGCTGTTGATATTGTCGGAGTCTGACCCGTAAATATTCGTCGAGCCAACCAGCTGCGAGCGGACGTCTTTGGAGGCGCTGGCCATCACCAGAAAACCATTGTAGAGGCTGCGTATGTCCTCGTAAGCCAGGCGCCCAGAGCGGATGGGACCAATTACGGCATTATCGGTGGTCAGGCTTGCTTGCGAGGTAGAAGCAGGGGCGACGGGTTTATCTGGGTAGTCACCATAAAACAGGGCTAAGAAGCGGGTCATCCCCTCGCCGATGAACAGCTCAAAGACATAGGGAGAGTAGGACAGGCCGGCTTGCGGCCGCGCTGAGACCGGGAAGTTGGTCACCGAGATGAGCGCCGGTGGTAGGGAGAGCGTGGAGTCCTGTTCAACCGGCAGCCCGGTGAGGGGGTTTATCCCCTCCGGGAACTGGTCCGGGCCAAGGGCCATGTTTTGTTGGGAGGCGCCTTTGGGCGCGGGCGTCGGCGCTGATGCCAGTTCCGGTTGCTGCTCCAAGACATCCACCTGGATTTGGGTCGCTGAAACCGGCTGGAATAGCGGGTAGCAAATAGAGAGTATGAGAGAAACCAATATAGGCAGGATCTGTGTTTTTCTAAACTTCATTATCATCAATTCCTTACTGAACTTCTAAAATATGCACGCTTTGGCTGGTACTATACTTCATTAATCTGCCGGATGAAGTTAAGCAATTCGTCAAGAACACTTAAGAGTCGTTAAAATCGCTCATAAATTAATCAGTTGGGTGTGTTTGCTTTCCAGCAGCCCATTTGTTTCGATGTAGAATGGCAAATCGCTGTTTGCGATTGCTCTAGGTACCCGCGAAATTCCGGCGCGGGTATGTTAAAATTGAGCCTCTGAAGGCATAAATCCTTTCGTCAAGGACACATTGATGAAGTTTCATTTTATCCTCTTTATTTCTATTCTCTTACTCACGGGGTCTGCTTGCAACATACTTTCCCCCGAAACTGGCAGCGGAGGTAACCCTCAGCCTGGAGCAGTGCTCTTCCAGGATGACTTCTCAGACCCTTCCAGCGGCTGGGACCGATTAACTGCCAATGAGGGTGTCACCGATTATGTCGATGGCACCTACCGTATTTCTGTCAATTCCAGCTTTACCGATGTTTGGGCAAACCCCGAGCTGAATTTCAGCGATGTGCGTGTTGAGGTAGATGCCATCAAAGTGGGGGGGGATGACAATAACGATTACGGTGTGATCTGCCGCTACCAGGACAGCGAGAATTTTTACTTCTTTATTGTCAGCAGCGATGGTTACTATGGCATTGGGAAAGTTGTGGGAGGCGTACAGCAGCTGATCGGTGAGGAGTCCATGCCACCCAGCGAGTTGATCAACCAGGGTAGTGTCAGCAATCGTCTGAGCGCGGTTTGTGCGGGCAGCAATCTCAGCCTGTATGTCAATGGAAATTTTCTGACCGAGGTTGTAGATGTAGACTTCACCTCTGGGGACGTGGGTCTGGTCGCAGGCACCTTCGACCAACCCGGTGTGGATGTCTACTTTGATAATTTTATGGTGACAAATCCATAAACTTTCCCATGATCCCTTGTCCCATGGCGATAAGGGATAGAGGATTTTGTCTGCGATGAAGGTATATCTAGATTCCGTTGGCTGCCGCCTGAACCAGAGCGAAATTGAAATCTATGCCCGCCAGTTCCGACAGGCCGGGTATGAGCTGGTCGCCTCACCGGAGGGAGCAGATTTGGCAGTGGTCAATACCTGTGCGGTGACTGCCCAGGCAGCTTCCGATTCGCGCCAGAAGATCCGCCAGGCGGCTCGTCTCGGCGCTCAAGAGGTCGCGGTCACTGGTTGTTGGTCCACGCTCAATCCGCGGGGTGCGCTGGCTCTGCCAGCCGTCGGCCGCGTGGTGCCCAATGCGCAAAAAGACCACCTGGTGGCGGACTTGCTGCAAATCCCGCAGGAGGCCTTTGAACTGGAACCGCTTGCCCGCCAACTGGTGCCTGGCGCCCGGCTGCGCACGCGCGCATTCATCAAGGTGCAAAATGGCTGTGACAACCGGTGTGCCTTCTGCGTGACCACTCTAGCCCGCGGCCGTGGGCGCAGTCGCCCCATCTCCGAGGTGATTGCCGATATCCAGGCAGCCCTGGATGGTGGCAGCCAGGAGGTGGTGATCACCGGCGTTCACCTGGGCTCTTGGGGTGCAGACCTCTCGCCGGACATGCGCTTGGGTCAGCTGGTGAAAGCTATTTTGGGTGAGACGGATGTCTCCCGTCTGCGCCTGTCATCCCTGGAACCATGGGATGTGGAAGCAGATTTCTTCCGTCTGTGGGAAAACCCGCGGCTGTGCCGCCACCTGCACCTGCCGCTCCAATCGGGCAGTGCGGCCACGCTGCGCCGCATGGCGCGAAATACCACTCCGGAATCATTTGAAGCCTTGGTCGATGCGGCGCGGGCAGCCATCCCGGGGATTGCGATCACCACGGACGTGATCGTTGGCTTCCCAGGCGAGAGCGAAGATGAGTTTGCTGAGAGCCTGGACTTCATTCGCCGCATGCGCTTCTCTGGAGGGCACGTTTTCACCTATTCTGAGCGGCATGGCACCCCCGCGGCGCGCATGCCTGACCAGGTTCCCCACCCGCTGCGCAAGGAGCGCAACGCATATATGCGGGGCGCCCTCTCCAAGGCAGCTACGCAATACCAGGCGCTCTTTCTAGGCAGCGTTCTGCCGGTCTTGTGGGAGAGCGCCGCTGCGCTAGGCCCGCAGGGTTGGCGCATGAGCGGGCTGACCGATAACTACCTGCGCGTAACTGCCCTCGCTGAGCAGCATCTGTGGAACCGCATCACACCAGTACGCATGACCGAACTGGTTGTCGATGGGTTGCAGGGGCAGGTGCAGGAAGTTGGTAATTAGGTTTTTTGGCGAAAAACATGGAGTGATTTTTGACTGATTGCATCTTTTGTCGCATTATCACCGGTGAGGCGCCGGCTGAGATCGTATACACGGACCAACAAGCCACAGCCTTTCGCGATGTCCGCCCGGTGGCGCTCACCCACATCCTTATTGTTCCCAATAAACACATTGCCTCGGTCAACGATCTGACCTCCGAGGATGAGGCGCTGGTAGGTCACTTGTTTGGCCTCGCTCGCCAGATTGCCCAACAAGAGGGCGTTGACCAATCCGGCTACCGCCTGATCGTCAACACGGGGCAGCATGCTGGGCAGGTGGTTTTCCATCTGCACCTGCACTTAATCGGTGGGCAGAGAATGCGCTTCCCCATGGGTTAGCCGCTTGTTTTCGGTCTTTCCTCTATATCGGTTAAAATGAATACTGACATGAGCGAGCATCATCTGCCTTTGGCTCAGATCATCCAGGGGGATTGCGTCGATGTTCTCAATGCTTTACCTGAGAGCTCGATTGATCTGGTCTTTGCAGACCCACCCTATAACTTGCAGCTGAACCAGGAGCTGTGGCGACCCAATATGACACGCGTGGAAGCGGTGGATGACGATTGGGATCAGTTCGAGGGTTTTCAGGCATACGATGAATTCGCCCGCCAATGGCTGAGCGCCTGCCGCCGCGTTCTCAAAGACTCCGGAACGCTGTGGGTGATCGGCACCTACCACAATATCTACCGCCTCGGTGCCATCTTGCAAGACCTGGGATACTGGATCCTCAATGATGTCATCTGGATCAAGACCAACCCGATGCCTAATTTTCGGGGTGTGCGCTTCACCAACGCCCACGAGACATTAATTTGGGCGTGTAAATCGAAGGGGGCAAAATATACCTTCAACCATCACGCCATGAAAGCCCTCAACGATGAATTGCAGATGCGCAGCGACTGGCTACTGCCTATCTGCACCGGTTCAGAGCGCATCAAGGTGGATGGCAAGAAAGCCCACTCGGCGCAGAAACCGGAAGCGCTCCTCTACCGAGTGCTACTGGCGGCGACCAATCCGGGAGATATCGTGCTGGACCCATTTTTCGGCAGCGGCACCACTGGGGCGGTGGCGAAAAAGCTGAGCCGCCGCTGGATCGGCATCGAGCGGGACCCAGAATATATTCAGGTGGCACAAGAGCGCATCGATGCTATTCCAGATGCGCAGCTTGACCCTGCCGTGCTGGATGTGCGCGACCGCAGGCGCCGGGAGCCGCGCGTCCCATTTGGATCGCTGCTGGAGGCGGGCTTGCTTCACCCAGGGCAGGCATTATATTTCCGCAGGGAAAGGGCGAAGGCGGCGGTGGTGAAGCCGGATGGCAAACTGAAGCTGGGGGATTTCGAAGGCTCGATCCACGCTGCGGGGAGCCACCTG
>DATCYX010000184.1:0-2093 GCA_036526235.1 Anaerolineales bacterium
GAATCACACGACTTGATGGACTATTGGAAGCATCATGTGGGTCATACAATCGGATTGCGCTACCACGAAGGACCTTTCCTGGACTTAGGTGATGCGACTGTTATCAAGCCAGGCATGGTTTTCACTCTTGAACCGGGATTGTATGTACCGGAGCTGGGAGGTTTCAGGCATTCTGATACGGTCCTGATTACTGAAGATGGCAATGAAGTTCTGACCTATTACCCTCGAGATCTTGATAGCCTGACGATCCCGATATAGAGGCTCCATTGGACACAGATAGCGGGCAAATAAACCACTTCACAGCTCGTTTTGAACAAGCGCTGGTATATGCCACGCGGCTACATAACGGTCAGAGCCGCAAAGGCACTGATATCCCGTATGTAGCGCACCTCCTTGCGGTAACAGCCCTGGTCATCGAGTGGGGAGGTAATGAAGAGATGGCCATCGCTGCCCTGTTGCACGATGCTGTAGAAGACCAGGGGGGCTTGGAAACCCTGACTGAAATCCGCCGGCAATTCGGGGAGTGGGTAGCACGGATTGTTGAAGGCTGCACGGACTCATATCTCCAGCCTAAGCCCCCTTGGAGGGGGAGAAAAGAGGCGTACCTTGCAAAGCTTCGGGGGGAACCGCATGATGTGCGCATCGTTTCTCTGGCTGATAAAGTGCACAATGCCCGCTCGATTTTGAGCGATCTACGGCGCAACGGATTGTCTGCGTTTGATCGATTTAGGGGTGGCAGGGATGGCACTCTCTGGTATTATCGTAGCCTGGTAGAAGTATTCACTGAGGTTGAGGAGTCTCCTTTGGTGGCTGAATTCTCGCGGTTAGTAGATGAGATTGAAGAGCTGGCTAACCCAGAATACAAGAAGCACTGTGGTCAGTAATTAGCCTTTGGAAACGGAGGAAGTTTATGGTAAATCATCGGGCGACGACACAAATTCCTCCACTCGTCAGGCGTGCTCAAAATCTGGCGGAGCAAATGGAGTATTCAGGCTCATGCTCCAATGAGACAGGCAGGCTTTTGCAGCTGTTGACCAGCTCATTTCTCAGCGGTGTCATCGGAGAGATTGCCACCGGTTGTGGCGTTGGCTCGGCTTGGATTGCCAGTGGACTGGCCCCGTCAACATCTTTCTTTACGGTCGAGATCGACGATGCGCGCGCGGCTGCGACACGCGCCTTATTCGAACCATTATTTAATGTCCGCGTGGTGCATGAAGATTGGCGGGAGTTTCTGCAGAACTGGCGCTTTGGGATGTTGTTTGCGGGCGCCAGCAGCTATCGGGCTGATTATCCCGAGCTGCTCCTGCAATCCCTGCGCGAGGGAGGTTTAATCGTGCTGGATGGCTTGCCTCCTCCAGGTCGTGTTTCCATCAGGTCGCGGCAGGAAGCTGCACGGGTGCGGGATTTCTGGTTGAATGACCCCCGCCTTTTGGCGTCGGAGATTGAGGTATCGCCAACCGAGGTAGTGATATTAGCTACTCGTTTTCGATGAGGGTAAAAAAATATGGAAATCAATCCAAAGGTGGTCGTCATCGTCTCCGCCAACGCTGAATGGGAAGCCATCCACCAGATGTTGCCTGGGGCTTCTTATGAAAAATCACCGTTTGGAGAGTGGTTTGTCCACAGCAACACTGTCCCTGTGATCATTTTTCAGGGTGGCTGGGGCAAAATTTCCGCGGCCGCATCTGCCCAATACGCCATCGACCGCTGGAAGCCGGATTTATTGATCAATATGGGGACGTGTGGTGGTTTCGAGGGGGAGATCGAGCGCGGAACCGTCATCCTGGCAGAACGGACCGCCGTGTACGACATCATTGAGCAGATGGATGACGATACACCGTTCCTAGCCTTTTACACCACGGAGATCGATTTATCCTGGTTGGCCGAGCCATATCCCATGGAAGTGAAGCGAACGCTGATGGTATCTGGTGACCGGGATCTGCTGGCTGAAGAGATACCCACGCTCAAAGAGCGTTACGGCGCTGTGGCAGGCGATTGGGAGTCGGGGGCGATTGCCTGGGTGGCAGCCCGCAACGGTGTGCGCCTGCTCATCCTGCGCGCGGTCAGCGACTTGGTCGGCAGCGGAGGGGGAG
>DATCYX010000185.1:0-9000 GCA_036526235.1 Anaerolineales bacterium
CACTGAATTCGCTGCCCAAATTGTCGATCCGAATGCGCTCCAACCAGAGGTGATAATCAACTTGCTGCAGTGCCGTCCACAGAGCCACCTCAAAGATAGTGAGGTGCACCTGCCAAAGCATCTCCCAGACGAAGACATCATCTTCTCCACCCGGCGCATGGCTCCGCGGGGTCATATCTCCGAAATCCGTTATGTGGTCTTCGTCACCCCTGAGGGTTATTTCAGCCTGCCCACGCAGGCAGCGCGGGCTGAGATGAGCCAAGTCATCCGCCAGCTAAATCGAGAACTGGCTGAGGAGCAATTCATCCTGCTCGGGCCGGGACGCTGGGGTACCTCGAACCCTGACCTGGGCATCCACATTGCCTACGGAGACATTTACCATACGCGCGCCCTGGTGGAGCTGGCAGGTCAAGGGATCGGCCAGGCACCAGAGGCTTCCTTCGGCACGCATTTCTTTCAGGATTTGGTGGAGTCGAGCATCTATCCCCTGGCGATTTACCTGGACGACGAGAATACGATCTTCAACCGAGCTTTCTTCTACAAGACCCCCAACCGGCTGAAAAATTATTTGGACGAAGAGACCCCCTGGACGGATTGTGTCCGCGTAATCGAGGTGGCTTCGTACCGTCGTGGACATCACTTGGAGCTGGTGATGGACGATGAAGAGGGCATCTCCACTGCTTTTCTGGTAGCTGACTGATGAAAAAATTTGTCGCTGTCGCTGGAAATATTGGTGTGGGTAAATCCACGCTGGTTGCCATGCTTTGCCAGCGGTTGGACTGGCAACCATTCTACGAGCCGGTGGCGGAGAACCCCTACCTGGCAGATTTCTACCGCGATATGCGCGCCTGGGCTTTCCACTCGCAGATTTTCTTCCTCACCCACCGGCTGCGCACTCACCGCCAGTTGATCGACCATCCCACCTCGGCGATCCAGGACCGCAGCGTCTACGAGGATGCAGAGGTTTTTGCTCAAAACCTGTACCGCCAGGGGCTGATCACTGACCGCGATTACGGCGCTTACCGTGAGCTGTACCAAGTGCTGTGCGATTTCCTGCCACCGCCCGACTTGGTGGTGTACCTGCGCGCCTCGGTGCCCACGTTGTTGAAGCGCATCACCCAGCGTGACCGGGATTATGAGCGCCAGATTACCGCTGTTTATTTAGGTCAGCTCAATGAATTGTATGAGGATTGGACGAGCCGCTTCAGCTTGTGCCCTGTGCTGACGGTGCCGGCGGATGACCTGGATTTCGTGGCCCACCCCCGCCACTTGGAGTTGATTGTGAGAAAGATCGAGGAAAAGCTGACCGGGAAGGAAGAGGTGGTCTTTGATGCGGATGAGGTGAATGGGATGTAGGGAAGTGTACCATACCGACTGGGAAGCACAGGTATTTATTTTTTACGGTATTGTAGCAAATGAGGTTGTAAAAACCACGCAAGGTGATCATGTAGGAGATAGCCACGCCGCCAAATGAGCGGCGTGGCTATCTCATATTTTGCTTCTGTGACAGCATTGCTAGCCCACGCGATGACTGTTTTTTTGAGATAACCCGATCTTCAATCTGAATCTGAGATTTACCCTTGACAAACTAATAATATTAGTTATAATACTAATACTATTAGTTTATACTGGTTGAAGATAAACGGAGGTATTCAAATGGGAACAAAATACTTAAACACCGCTAATGGGCAGATTGCATATGACGAAGTCGGCGAGGGTCCATTGGTTTTGTGCGTGCCCTCTATGGGCGATCTGCGCGGCGAATATCGCTTCCTTGCACCCAGGCTGGCTGATGCTGGTTACCGCGTGGTAACTATGGATGTGCGCGGGCATGGGGAGAGCAGTGTCGAGTGGAGCGATTACACGGTTGCGGCAATTGGTGCCGATATGCTTGCCCTAATACGGCATCTAAATGCCGGACCTGCGCTGCTGGTTGGCACCTCAATGGCAGCCGGCGCATCGGTATGGGCCGCGGCAGAAGCCGAAGATCTGATCGCAGGTCTGGTTTTGATTGGGCCTTTTGTACGCGATATGGGACCGATTTGGCTGGGAAAGCTAATCATCACCCCGCTGATTGGCGGCCCTTGGGGAGTCGCGCTTTGGGGAAAATACTATTCCATGCTCTATCCAAGCAGGAAGCCCGAGGATTTTGAGGCCTACACCCGTGCTCTCCAATCCAATTTGCGCCAGCCAGGACGAAAGCAGGCATTGCAGCGCATGCTCTTGGCCTCCAAGCGAGCCTCAGAGGAACGCCTTGGAGAGGTGTCTGCGCCTGCGCTGGTTATCATGGGCTCACGTGACCCAGATTTCAAAGATCCGGGAGCGGAAGCAAAGAGAGTTGCTGAATGGCTGAATGGGACGGCACACATGGTGGAAGGTGCAGGTCACTATCCCCATGCTGAGATGCCGGAGATGATTGAGCCGCTTATTGTTGGCTTCGCCAGGTCGGCCTTTGTGGAGAAGGTAGATGTCGCCACGAGCGGGGCTTGATACGGAGACAGTTGTCGAAGCGGCGGCAGAGATGGTGGACCGCGAAGGGCTAGCCGCGCTGACAATGGCCCAGCTAGCGAAGCAGCTCGGGATTCGGACGCCATCTCTCTACAACCATGTTGATGGGCTTCCAGGACTGCACCGGGCGCTGGCGCTGCGTGGCTTGCGAGCGCTGAATGAGCAGTTGACCCGCGCTGCGATTGGGAAAATGGGTTCTGCAGCTGTGATGGCGCTGGCGGACGCTTTCCGGGGGTTCATCAAGGATCACCCAGGTCTTTACGCAGCAACGGTCGAGTCGGTATATTTGTTAAAAACCCCTGACGAGGAACTGCATATTGAGAACAACCGCATCCTGGATATTGTCTTAGCTGTTCTTGCCCCCTATGGACTGACCGGCGAAGATGCCTTGCACGCTGTCCGTGGGCTGCGCAGCGTGGTTCACGGCTTTGCGACTTTAGAGCTCTCCGGTGGTTTTGGAATGCCATTGGAAACCGATGAGAGCTTTCGCCGCCTGGTCCAGATGCTGATTGACAGCATGGGGCGGCACAGACAGCCTGATGCAGCGTGATAGTGAGCCAGCACGATGAGGCGAAGACCAGGCCTCAGTTTTGGCGGAAGATGGAATATAGCCAAGGAATAACACGAATCAACCCGGATCGATGCCGGGTTGGGGTAATGACTAGAGATAGATAGATTACCACAGATTTATGCAGTAGAGGGACATTGAACACAGATACACACTGATACATACAGATGCACACGGATCAACGCAAAATAATGGAGAGGAGGAATAATGACTCCAGGAGAACAAGCATCAACAGAGAGAGGGAGTAGACAGAATTTATATGCTGATTTATCGAGCTTAAATCCAGTGACAGAGAAGATCATTGGTTGTGCTTATACGGTCAGTAACACATTAGGGGTCGGATTCATTGAAAAGGTTTATGAGAATGCATTGGCGCACGAATTGCGGAAAGCTGGGCTGCGCGTACTCCAACAACATCCAGTCCAAGTTTGGTATGACGGGGTAGCGGTGGGCGATTACTTCGCTGATCTTCTCGTCGATGATTGTGTACTGGTCGAGCTTAAGGCAGTAAGAGCTTTAGACGAGGCTCATTGGGCACAGTGTTTGAACTACCTTAAGGCCACCAATCTACGCTTATGCCTGCTACTGAATTTTGGCAAGACACGTATTGAGATCAAGCGGATAGCATTATAAATTCAATGTCGCTTAATGCATCTATGATGGCAAGGAAGAAACTTTACCGATCATAAAAATATGAGACACAGATGGACGTAAATATAAAGGGATTACATCTGCGTTCATCTGTGTTGATCGGTGGATGAACCGAGTTCTATAATGCCTGGCCACAGTACTGGCAAAATTGGGCATCTGGGGCGGAGATTTTGCCGCAAACCTCACACACGCGCCCCTCAGTTTGGCTGGCCAGCCTTGCCTTTTTAGCGGTGCGAGGTAAGGCGGCTTTTTCTTTCTTTTTGCGCCTGGGCTTAGGCAGCTTGGCTGCCATGTTCCGGGCGATGTGCTTGCCGCGGTCGAAGGCCTGTACGTATAACTGGCGCATCTGCTTGGTAGATACATGCCGTCCGGTGAGATACCACTGGTACACTACGTTGCCGACTACATAAGTTCCGGCGTAAGAGACTGCCATCTTGGGAATGATGCCCCACGCCGGAATCAAACCCACCAGCGAGCGGGCGACCTGTCGCCAGAGGAAGCCGCCACCTAACACGCTTCCGAATTCAGCAACATAATCCTGCCAGCGGGTGGAGAGCCCCAGGGCCAGGCCCAGCTTATATACCAGGAAGGCCTGTGCCTTGCTCAACACGAACATATCGGCGATGTTTAAGGGGATATCGAATATCGGCACGATCTCAGCAATGCCGGTGCTCAGGGCGTAGGCGGCGTTAGAAAAGCAGGTGTCGTTAATCAATCCCTTTGCCACGCTGGTTCGGAAAAGGGGGAACTGGCGCGCCAGAGCGAGTTGATGGTTAGCTAACAATCTCAACACCCCCGGGACGAGTTCTTCGGAGAGAAAAGCCGGGTCGTCGAGATTGCCAGAGATCACATGGCGTTTGCCCCAGGAAGCCCAATGGCTTAAAGCTTCTGGTGGGTTAGCTTGCGAATCGCCGGTCTCCGCCTGGCGCAGGATAACCAGCACGTCTTTACCTGCGTTAGACCAAGCTTTGGCCAGCTCTAACTCTTTTTGGTCGTCTTCGCCGGTCCTATCTAGTATCAGGATAATTAAGTCGGCAGTGGATACTTCATTGGGCTCGGTGTGGGGATCTTGGGATGCGTCTCCCAGATCGGCAATCAGAAGGGGGGTATGCGTAATTTTGTCAGGGCGGGACGGGTCGCGGCGCATGTGTTCGGCGAGCACCTCGCAGGTGGTTACCTGCCGCGCAACCAGGGCAATGCGCAGCGGCTTTTGGGCAGCCTCCGCTATCGGGCGCAGGTCGATCTCTTTGACGTTATTCCAGACGTTGTTGAGGTCTTTTATTCCGGCCATGATGGTTCTTCTCCCCCTCCCCGCCGTGCAGGGAGGGGGTTGGGGTCTTAAGGTTGCACAGTGAAGATAGAGCCTGCGCTGTTGCCCTGCGTCTCTGGGAAATAGAACATCCAGGCGCGAGCGGGGAGCACGCGGTACTCTCCTGGCTGAAGCACTGTCAGCAGGTATGTCAGCTCGTAGGTTCCTGCGGGCAGGTAGGCAGATGCCCAGCTCACATGATCATCGTAAATGCGTGGCTGGGTGAACAGCCACCAGCCCCATCCTTTATCGTAAGGCCGTCGGGGGTCGAAGTTTAGCTGTTCTGTTTGCTCTTCCTCAGGCAATCCATACTGCGTGGTCTTCAGGCTGAAATCCACCACCTCTGTGCCAGCCGGCAGGTAGTCTTCCACCAGCAGGTAGTATGTGGCTTGCTCCAAGGTCAGCGTCAGGCGCGCCATGATGGTATCCCCGGGCTTCGCCTGCTCAATGGGGGCGCAATCCCGGCGCGGGCAGGCTGCTCCAGTGGGATAGTAAGCCCTGTTAACAATAACGCCATTTTGTAAGGGCGCCACATCTTCCACCGGGCGGTAGACGCTCAGGCCGGCAGTGTAGTACAAGCGACCGCTGCCTGGACCGCGGTTGATGCTGAGGGCGTTGGGATCGCCAACATACAGATCGTCGATGGGGATATCGGCGACCACCGGCGCGCCCTCGCCACTGGCCTGCCCGTTGGCGACAGGAACGCCATTCAAAGTGGCGAAAAAGCCGAAGCTGGCACCCACTTCTTCGGTGGAGCGCATCACCTCTGCCAGAGCCATCAAAATCCAGGCGTTTGCATAAGTGGAGCCCCAGGTGCCGTTTACCCTGCGGTGGGCCATCAAGTAGCGTACGGCCTCGGCTAGCAGGGGCGAGTCTGGCTGCTCTTGTGACAGCGCATAGACAACCATTGCGGTGGTCAGAAGCGGCGAGCTCATATTCTGCACGTCGGGCTGCTCTTCCTCCCAATGCGCGCCTGTGGCCGAGCGGATTGCACTGGAGCTCAGGTCAGAGAGCAATGTGTTCACAGCCTCATTCTCCGGCTCCCCGCGCTGAATGGCGAGTGCCAGCACTGCCTTGGCCCAGGGGCTGAGCCGGTCGCGAGCCTGGTAGAGAGCCTGTTGGCCAGCCAGGTCACCCGACCCAGCATAGGCTAGTGCAAAGTGCACGAAAGCCAGTCGGTTGAGTTGCGAGCTCTCAGCAGCCATATCCGGCGTGTAGAGTGTGGCGGTCAGGAATTCAACTGCCCGCTGGATGGGGGTGTCGCTAATCTTTGCCCCCGCTTCACGGGCGCGGCTCAACCCAAAGAGCACGTAAGCTGTCAGGTATGGATTGCTGACATCCCCGCCGCACCAATCCCAGCCGCCATCCGGACGTTGGCGTGCCAGCAGCCGGCCAATGCCATCCAGCAGGGTGCGTGCCAGGCGGGCTTGCAAGTCAGGCGAATCGATGTTGAGCGCTTGCAGGACACGGTAAGCCTCCAGGTTGGGCAGAAAGCGCGAGTTGGTCTGCTCGGTGCACTCGTAGGGATTTTTCTCCAGAGATTCTAGGGCGGTTATCATCGACCCGCCCAAGGAAGATGAAAGCTCCACGCGCAGCTCCCCACCCTGCGGGTCGAAGGAGCGCGGCAAGCTAACCAGCTCCAAGCGCTCGCCGCTATCATCCAGGATGCCTGCGGTGCTAAAGGTTTGTGGGGAGATATAGTGCAGGACTGGCAGGCTGCCAAGGGCAGGCCGGGTTGCGTCTTGGTATACAGTGTCGCCGGAGCGGGCAGAGGCTGAGAAGATCAATTCCACATTCGGCACATCCTGGGTGATACCCCACCACTCCACCCTGGTGCGCCCATTGGCAGGAACGGAGATGGACTGTGTGGAAACTGCCGGGTCGTCTAGGGTGAAGCCAGTAGCTTCGATGGAGACTTCGGCTTGCAGGTCACTGGGGGTGTTGTTTTGCACAACGGCTGCCAGTTGGACGTGGTCGTTCACGAGCAGGAAGCGCGGCGTGACCGGACGAACCAGCAAGTCTTTGGTGACGACCACCTGCGTCTCAGTCTGGCCGACGCGGGTGTCGTCAGCCACGCCCCGCACCAATACCTGCCATGTGGTCAGGCTGTCGGGAAGCGGCAAGCTGACTGTGGCGCGACCGTCTCCGTCGGTGACGATCTCAGCGTTCCAGTAGGCGGTATCAGGGAAGCGCTCGCGCACAACCTGTATCATCCCATCTCCACCTCCGCCACCCCCGCCGAGAGGATTTACGGTCAAGCGGCGAGCGTAGGCAGCCAGTGCCACCCCGGTGCGCACGCCCAGGGGCTGCTCGCCGTAGAAGTAGGAGGCAATGTCGGGCACGTTTGGGTCAGCCAGAGCCAGTACGGCCATGTCCACTACCGAGAGGGAAAACTCACCCTGAACGGGCTGGCCTGCAGAATCGGTGACACGCACTTCAAAGGTCACGTCTTCGCCCGGTCCAAGGCGCTGAGGCTGGCTGGTCAAGGCTACATTCAAGGTCTGCTCAGAAGGTTCAACGGTCAGGTTTATAAAACCCTGACGAAAATCCGGCCCCCCGCGCTCATCTAAACCGAGTAGCGTTACGGCGACATAGATATTGGGGGCATCTTCAGAGCTGAGGGGGAAGCTCAAGGTGTTGCTGCCGGGCTGCAGGGTGCGCACTTCGGAGCGCATCACCACACCGCGTTCAACGGTCACCAGTGCTTGAGCGCTAGAGGGGAAGGGGTTGAGCACAAATACCTGGGCAGTATCGCCGGGTTTGTAATTGTCTCGGTCGGAAACAAGACGCAGGCGCTGGTTGGGCAGGTTCGGCCAGACGGCGCTGCCAGGTCCGCTTACCCATATATATACCTGGCTGCGCGCCTCATCGCTGTAAACGCTGAGGCTATAGGTGCCCGGCTCGGGTGGCACGAAAGACAGGCGCGCCTGCCCCTCGGCGTTGGTCTGAAAGTCGGTGCTGCCAACAGGGGTATACCTTGGCACGAACTTGGGCCCAAGGAAGCTCTCGCTGGGGGGGCGCTCCTCCTCGACCCACTCGACCGTTTGAAATTCGGCGCGCAGGTCATTTGGGCCAACAGGTTTCTTCTCCCAATCTACCACCTGTACATCGAATCCAGCGGGTTCCCCAGCACGCCCTACCCAGGCTTCTGGGCGCAGGCCGATATAGTACGAACTCGGGTTGGCCTCGATGCTGCCGCGAGCGCTGACTGGCAACCCGCTCTCATCTGTCATAGTAACTTCCAATGTGTACTTGGCACGCGTTTCACCCACCTCAGTGGGTAACTCCAGGGTTAATTGGCCTTGCGGGTCGGTGGTCGCTTCACCGGTTTGAATTTGGTAGCCCAACTGGTCGAAAAATGGTCGATAGTAGAAGGCCTCTAACCATCTGGTTTCTTGCACGCCGACCTGATAACCGGGGAGGTAGAAGTCTAAAGGCGTAGTATACAGGGTCCACCTCACCGGCAGGTTACCGGCAGGCGCGTCGAAGAAGTAGCGGGCATTGACACGAGCCACCAGATCATCGCCAGATTTCATTTGCTCATCCGCAAATTCTACTTGCAGGTTGATCTCGGGTTTACGGTATTCGGCTACCCGGAAGTTGACCGAGATATCATAATCGTCGATGGAGTTGGCGATGCGGTAATCACCGGGGGGGGCATCGATGGGCAGGGTATATTCGCCGTGGGCGGTGCCGAAGGCGGAGAGTGGCAGATCAAAGCTGATTAGCTCTTCGGAGTAGTTTTTATACAGGGTGAGCGGCAGGCTGGCCAAGTCGGGGATGGTATAGCGCCCGTTGTACGCCTGGCGCAGGATGGCGCGGAAGTAAACTGTCTGTCCTGGGCGGTAGAGGGGCCGGTCGGTATATAGATAGGCTTTCAGCCTTGGGCCAGTATAGTTGCTGATCAGGCCGAAATCCCAGCTCGCCACACCCTGGTTCCAGTTGGAGAGAGCGATGCCGAAGA
>DATCYX010000186.1:0-2499 GCA_036526235.1 Anaerolineales bacterium
TCATGGATCTCACTTACCTTACCATCAGCCAGGCTGCCGACCTGATCTCGCGGCGGGAGCTCTCCCCGGTCGAGCTTGCAAAGGCATATTTTGACCGTATCCGCCAATTTGAGCCGCTCATAAATAGCTATATCACCGTCACTGAGGAGACGGCATTGGCAGCAGCCCGCCAAGCAGAAGGCGAAATCCAAAAGGGTAACTATCGCGGACTGCTTCACGGCATCCCGCTGGCGCTGAAAGACTTGTACGAGACGGCTGGTGTGCGGACAACCCATGGGTCGAAGGTCTACGCGGATTATATCCCTGAGTCCGATGGTGTCGTCGTCAAAAAGCTAAAAGCAGAGGGGGTCGTCATGTTGGGCAAGACCAATATGCACGAGATCGCCCTCGGAGTGACCAATGTAAACCCTCACTTTGGACCGTGCCGGAATCCGTGGAGTCTGGAGCGAGTCACCGGTGGTTCATCGGGCGGCTCCGCGGCGGCATTAGCCGCTGGGATGTGCATGGGATCTTTTGGCAGCGATACGGGTGGATCGATCCGCATCCCAGCTTCCTTGTGCGGAATTGTGGGGCTCAAACCGACCTTTGGCAGGATTAGCCTGCAGGGTGTCATCCCGCTCAGCTGGAACTTGGATCACGCTGGTCCAATGGCGCGCAGCGTGCGCGATGCTGCACTCCTCCTGGCAGCTACTGCCGGCTATGACCCGGATGATCCAGCCTCTATCGATGTCCCCACGCAGGATTATTTAGCGCAGCTAGAGAATGGAGTTCGAGGCTGGAAGATCGCTCTGGCAGTAGATGAATTTTTTAGCCGCGTTGATGATGAGGTGAACGCAGCGCTACAAGAGGCTGCGCAGGTATTCAAACAGCTTGGCGCTCAAGTTGTGCCGGTGGAGTTTCCAGAGGGGTACGCAGCCGCGGCGGCAAATGGGGGGATTGTGACCAGCGATGCGGCAGCATTTCATATTGAGCGTATTCAAACCCGCTCCGAGGATTTTGGAGCGGATGTCCTCGAGCGCATGCAAGGTGGAGCAGCGCGCACATCTTCTGAATATGCCCGTTTGCGCCGCGAGCAAAGTCGATTGCGGCGTGTCTACGAGCGCTTCTTCGAGGGCTACGATATCCTGCTCACGGCGACCACTCCCGTGACGGCGCCTCCAATCGAGGGGCCTAATGCAATTGAGCAAGCGCGATTATTAACCCGTTTCACAGCGCCATTCAACCTCACCGGCTTGCCTGCCCTATCTTTACCATGCGGTTATTCATCCGAGGGCTTACCGGTTGGATTGCAGATCATCTCCCGTCCATGGGCTGAAGCATCTGTGCTGCGCGCTGGAACGGCTTATGAGCTTGCAACGCAATGGCAGCAACACCGACCGGCGCTGTAAGTTGGATGAAAAGGACACGCCCCAGATGAGCCTGGGGCGTGTCCTTTTCCTCAATAAGCCAGCTTCTCGCTGACTGTTGATTTTTGTTCTTGAGTAGACGGCTTGGGATAAACAGGCACGTTCCAATGGCGGAAGCGGGGGTTCCGCCCGCGTATTGCGTCGTCAAAGGCTTTCCGCAGCTTGGTGGTGATCGGTCCCATGACACCGGAGCCCAATGGCCGATTATCTACTTTAACCACGGTTGTGATTTGAGCCGCGGTACCGGTCATGAATAGCTCGTCACAAAGGTAGACTTCTGTCCGGTCGATGGGGCGTTCCACCACCGGCAGACCGAATTCCTCCTTCAAAAGTTCGATTGCTGTGCGCCGCGTGATGCCCTCCAAGATGTTATCGGTCATTGGAGGGGTAAAGACAACGCCATCTCGGATCACGAATATGTTCATGGCGCTCCCTTCAGAAACGTGGCCTTCTTGGGTCAGTACAAGTGCTTCGTCAAAGCCGGCGCGCACTGCATCGGTTTTGACCAGCGCGGAGTTGGCATAAGCGCCGCTGATTTTTCCACGCGCTGGGATAGCATTATCATCTACCCGCCGCCAGGAAGAGATGGTCACATGCGCATTTGTGTCGTTGCTTACGTAGCGTTCAAAAGGCACGGCAACAATTGAGAGTTCATCATGCAGGTCATGCAGTTTAACCCCGATGATCTCGTCCGATTTAAACGCCAGAGGCCGGATATAGATATCTCGCTGGTATCCATCAACACGTAGCAAATCGATAGTGATCTGGGTTAGGCTTTCGACTGTATGGTTGATTTCCATACACATCATTTTTGCCGAGTTGAGAAATCGCCTGTAATGATCAGTGGGTCTAAATATAAAGAGTTGCTCTTCTTCCGAATTCCAGTAACCGCGTATACCACCAAATACACCTGTGCCGTAATTGAGGGCGTGAGTCAGCACCCCAATTTTCGCCTCTGAGTATGGAACGATCTTTCCTTTGAAATACGCATTGATGGGGAGAACCATGTATATAACCTCCTTATATGTCTTGGCAATATTCAACAAGAGGATGATTTTATCAAAGTCTGGTGTTGAGATTATAACACTGGGTG
>DATCYX010000187.1:0-9308 GCA_036526235.1 Anaerolineales bacterium
GTACGCACTCTGCTGCGGGCGGCGGACATCGGGATAGAAGCAGGCCTGAATTTTGTCTACGCTGGCAACTTGCCCGCCCATGTGGGCGATTACGAGAACACCTACTGCCCTAAGTGCCGCGAGCTGCTGATAAAGCGCTCCGGCTACATCATCCATGAGTATCGCCTAACCGCCCAAGGAACCTGTTTGAGATGCGATACAGCGATCCCAGGCGTGTGGACAGAGCACCCCGAGCAGGTGCATATCGGCGGGTGGGGGATGCCAAGGCGGATATAAATCTTACGCTTATTAGCGGGTAATTTTGGCGCGCACGACAAACCGGTCGACGCCCCCAAAGCGGTACTTATAATCCTCGTCGCCGCGCATGAAGTCAAAGGCTCCTCGCTGCTGCTCGTTTGCCCATTGCAGCAGGTAGCCCAGCAGAACCCAGCCAGGTGAGTAGGAGCTGTATTCGAAATTGATCCCCGAGTTGTAGACCCAGATCCGGTTAGCGTAATCGAAGTTCAGATAACCAGCCGCAATATCCCCATCAACTTCTAAAAAAGATAATTGCAGCCAGCCAGCTCGCTGAGCAGCTTTGATTGCCAGGCGCATTTGCAAGCGCATGGCATCGGTCAAAAAGGCTTGTTTTTGAGGGTCCTGCCCCATGACATCTAGGAAAGCATCGATCTCGGCGTCCAGGTTGTCTTCTTGGGTCACAATTCGCCAGCGTACGGGGATGTCGGCATTTTCGGCGCGGCGAATCTTGCGGCGGATCTCGTGACGCTGTTTTTTGTCGATGCCTGCCAGGTAAATCTCCCAATCCCCTGGCAAGGGTATGAAGGGGCAGTGGTGCAGGCGTTCTACGTTCAACTGCCAGCCCAGGCGGGATACAGCGGACTTGAGCACTGGTAGGGTGGGCGAGCTTTCCAGCAGGTTGTACCAGTCCAGGGCTTGCCAGGCAGGTGCTTCAGGGCTGGCGAGGTGCTCCAGCAAGGTGTTGACGAAGCTGGGCAGGTCTTCAGGGCGGGCGATCACATCCAGGTAGTCTGAGATCTCGATGCTGCCCAACAGCATCAGTGCAGCCTCTCCATCCAAGTTCTTGGTGAGGAAGAGCGGCGCAATCCCGCAAAGGGCACCGTCCGCGTGGCGGGCATTGACAATATATAGCTCTCCATCAGACCATTCCCCACCGCCCAGGGTGCGCCACCACGTAGCCAGATATTCGTGACGCAAAAATGGCACGTGACTTGCACTCTGGGATAGTAGATTGTTCCACTCCTCAGCCAGGCTATCGAAATCTTCCACGCTGCGGACGATGTGGAGTCGCATAAAATCTCCGTGTTTTCTCAACCCTCAGGATTGAGAAGAACCATAGCTCCAAATTTAGTGGGTAAGCGTTCACCAGTTGCATTTTACCAGTATAATGTCCATAGGCAGGCTGCACCGTATATGGATCTTCATTTTCTTCCTCTCGTTCGTCATGAAGGGCAAGATCAGGCTGAATTGCCCGGATTGCATATCGCTGTCCCACCTCGCCGTATGGCGCGCGGCCGGCAATCCGACCGGCTGATCCTTTACTTTACGATGGAGGGCAATGCCCCCCTGGTGGCGGAGCAGCAAGAGCAGCTCATTAGACGCCTGGTGGAAGTCTATTACAAGACGCCTGGCTCGGTGACTGCGGCATTACGCAACGTCATTGAGAATCTGAACCAGTACTTACTCGACCGTAACCTGCGCGCTGCCAGCACCGGTCGCCAGGGATTGGGGTTGCTGACCTCGATCACCTTGCGCGACGACCGGCTCATCCTGGCTCAATCGGGGTCAGTCGCTGCTTATCTGCTTACTGCGGATGAGGTGCAGCATATCGTTGATCTAGAACCCACCCGGCGCGGTCTGGGATTGGGACGCACTGCGCCGCTCTCCTATGCCCAGATGAGCCTGAGCGATAACGATGTGCTTCTGGTCAGCCACCAGCCGCCTGCGGCATGGAATGAAAACCTGTTGACGGGCTTGCATGGTCAAGGGCTAGAGAGCCTGCACCGCCATCTAGTCCCTGCGGCAGGGGATGGACTGGCTGCAGTGTTGATACAGGCCAGGCCAGGGCCGGGCAAAACCTTCCTGCTGCACCCGAAACCCCTGCCGATTTCAGCGGAACAAGTTACTCCTCAACCATCTGAGGTTATCGAGGAGGCTGTGCCAGCCATTGAAGAGACACCCACAGTGGATGAGCCGCTTGAGATGTCTCCCCCTCCCGAAGCCGTGACTTGGGATGCACCACCCGCCGATGTGCCCCCCATGCAGGCGGCTCCAGCTCTAGAGGACGAGCTAATTTCGCCCCCCTCTACCACTCCCCCACCTGTTTCCCCAACCTACCCGGAAGAAGAGACCCCCGAACTGGTCAGCCCGGTAAGGGGGGCTCGCCGCCGGACGCGGCGCAGCTTGGCGCTGCCTGTCCTGGCGACGATCAGCCGAGCTTTTGGGACGGCATTTTCGGCGCTCTCCCAATCGTTGAGCACGCTTTTTAAGCGCATGCTGCCTGGAGAGGGTAGCCTGCCAGCTCCAGTGATGTTGCTGACTGCCGTGATTGTGCCGCTCATAGTGGTGGCGGTTGCTACGGTAATTTATTTTCAAAGCGGGGTTGCCGGGCAATACCAGGGTCTGTACGCCCAGGCTGTGCAGGCGGCGGGTGCCGCTCAAGCGGAAAACGATCCGTTAGCTAGGGAGCGAGCCTGGCAAACCGTGCTGGAAAAGCTCGACCAGGCAGATGCGTACCAGGTGACGAGTGATACACAGGCTTTACGGGATACGGCTCTTCAAGCCATCGACGAACTGAACCTGGCCATCCGGCTGGATTTTCAGCCCGCCATCATCGAAGGCCTGCCCAGCGGATCACAAGTGACGCGCATCGTCGCCACCGAGACCGACTTGTACCTGCTCGACTCCAGTACAGGGGTTGTGGTCAGGGCGATCTTCGCCGGGCGCGGTTATGATATCGATAAGACCTACCAGTGCGGGCCAGGCGCGCAGGGTAGTCAAGGCATCGGTCCGTTGGTGGATATTCACCTGTATCCAAAACCAGATGGTTCAGGCACTGCCCTGCTAGGCATGGACGGGCAGGGAAACCTTTTGGAGTGTAGCCCCGGCGCTCCCCCCTTATTCACTTTGCTGGCCTCCCCTCCTGCCGGCTGGGCAGGGCCAAACGCGTTCACCATCCATGCTGGGGATGCCTATGTGCTTGATCCAGGCACGAAGCAGGTGTGGGTTTACCGCAACGGCAGTTTTTCTACACCGCCTGACCTGTTTTTCGATCAAGACATCCCGCCGCTAGAGGATGCGATTGACTTGGCAGCCGGCCAGGAAGACCTGTTCTTGCTGCACCAAGATGGGCACATCACTCTGTGTTCCATCGGTAGCCTGGGTGTCGTCGCCACGCAGTGCACCGATCCTCAGCCCTACGCGGATGCCCGCCCCGGCCGCTCAGGTCTGCCCTTGACCCCGCCTGCACCGTTTATTGAGGTGCGTTCAACCCAACCGCCCGACCCATCGCTCTACCTGCTTGAGGCGGGGACGCCGGGGGTATATCACTTCAGCTTGCGCCTGGCGTATCAGCGCCAGCTCAGGCTACAGATGAACCTGGTCACCCGCGATATCCTGGAGACCAAAAGTGCGACCGCTTTTGCCCTCAGCCCAGATGGAAGGGTCATGTTCCTGGCTTTTGGGGATGAGGTGCTCTACGCCGGGATGCCGTAGATTTCCCTAGTCTAATATATTTATATCCATCCTGCTATTGGCGTGTTTGTGAGCATCTTGTCGTCTCTAGCCAGGATCACTTCAGGCTTTTTCCTATCATGCTACCCTCAGCCAGTGGTTTTGCTGCCCTCTCGCTATTCTAAGCTACACGGACGATGGGGCGCGGTCAGAAGCCGCGCCGCGTATGAAAAGACCAAAAGGAACGAAACAGATCATGCCCATGACAATAACTATAAGGACATCACTTAGCGAGAACTGCGCTGTGGTTATGAGCGGGCGTAAGATCAATACGAAGATCAATCCGACAAATGCCATGCTTGCCTGAAAGAGTAACCCCAGGCCGAAAACATACCCAGGCGTATTGCGCCGCCAAAGCAGCACTCCACCGATGATCCAGGTCGGGGTGATCAAAAAGTCCGAGATATTAAGCGCCAGCTCCGTCGCGGCGAGCGGAGTCTGGTTGATGATGGCATTAACCAAAACGCCGATGACCCGTATAAGAAACAGGACACCAAGCCCAACCAGGACGCCCCCGCCAGCTTTTTCTGGTACAGCGCCGCTAAGCCGATTTTGTACCGCTTTTCCATCGATGCTGGAGACAAGACCGATCATCGAATACGTGCTCAACAAGACCAGCGCAAGGTGCATTAAGAGCCCTGCATTGAGCGGCATGCTGTAGGTGTAAATGATGTAGGTGTAAAACACGTAGAATAGCGCGCCCGGCCACAAGAGCAGCCCGATGAGCCTGCCGCGCCGCGTTAGCCACATCGCACCAAGCAGGGTAGGCAGACCGATCAGGAGATTAACTACATCATTGGGCACAAATGACTGGACCAATTCGTCCGTGGGGTAGATGACAGTCTGGTACAAGAGACCGGCTAGGGACGCAATCGTCATGAGAGCGGCGATCACCAGCGAGATAATGTATGCGAGCGTGAGGTTACTTCGGATCGGCAGACCGCCAGTATCCTTTTGATCTGTGTTCATCTATTATCCAGTTCCTTATAGTCAGGTTGCTGCTGTATGAGTAACCCCTATCAGCCTAGGACTGAGGCAGCGTGTTTCGCACCTCGCGCGTCTTACGGCGCGCCGGTGTTGGTCGGCCAAGGGGTGAGCGTGGCTAAGATGGGTGTTGGGGGGGCTAGGGTGGAGACAGTAGCGCCTGGGAGGGCTGTCGAGGCGCTGCCAGGAATGCCTGCCTCGGTTGGGAAGAGACCCGGCTGCGTGGCTTGATCCGGGAAGAGGGTCGCCTGGACCTGCTGGGTTGCCGATGGCATGGGGGTGGGCTCCTGGTCGCTACGCGCGAAATACCAAAGCATGCCACCCAGCAGTGTGATGGTTGCCAGGACCAGCGTGGCGGCGACAATCAAGATTGATCTCAAACGCTTGCGTGCCTGGCGCTCAATCAGCGGGGTGGTTGGGCGCTCGACGTCCGGAACTGCCAATGTGACGATGGTCACGTTGTCGTGGCCACCACGGCGGTTGCTCATCTTGACCAGATCTTCCAGCGCTCCCTGGTTGTTGCGCGTCTTAAGTACCTCCAGGATTTCATCGTCTTCCACCAGGTCGGTTAGCCCATCGCTGCACAGCACCAGGATATCACCTGGCCGCAGGCGGGTGCCCTGGTTTTCCTCCGCCTGGGAGTCGCTCTCATTGGAACGCAAGCGCAGGCGCGTATCTGGGATCACGTCCTGGCGAGATCCCAGGTAACGGCGAATGACGTGCGCGTTGGGATGGTTGCGTGCCTCGTCGCGTCCTAGCAGCCCATTCTCGATGGCTTCTTGCACCCAGGTATGGTCTGTCGTCATTAGCTGGATGGTGTTGTCACGGATGAGATAAATGCGCGAGTCTCCCACTGTGGCAATATATAGTTGATCGCCGATGATCAAGGCGCAGGCGCAAGTTGAGCCCATACCTTCCAAGGTCGAATTGCTTTCCGCCATTTCGCTGATCACCTGACCGGTATGGATGATTGCATGGCGCAGGGTGTTCACGGGCTGGCTCGCATCGCTCTCAGCTACCCAAGCGCTGATGGTCTCCACAGCGATCTCAGCCGCCACCTCACCGGCGCGGTGCCCGCCGATGCCATCGGCAACCACAGCAATCACCGCAGGCGTTTCACGCTCCGCATCGGTATAGTAGGCTGAAACCCCGTAGCGGTCTTCGTTATTTTTACCGCTCATGCCCGGGTGGCTGACAGCCGTCACTCTCAGGTGGGCTCTTTCGGCGGGGATCACGATTGAGGCTCCTCGATGGTAATTACGAGCTTGCGGGCTCGTCTCGGGTTCCGCTCCGAAAAGCGGAAACCCACCCTCCCGAAATGGATCAAGTCGCCATGCTCCAGCACTCGGCCGCCCTCGGGCACCTCGGTATAGTTGACCCATGTGCCGGCCACCGAACCCTGGTCGACCAGCAGGATGGAGCCATCCTCACTACGGATCAGGCGGGCATGTAACCCTTCTACAGATGGATCTTCTAACACCTGGGTTGCCAGGCTGGGATCCAGACCAAAGGTGATCTCATCGGCGGTAATGGAGATGGGGGTTGCGCCGTGTTTTTCGACCGCGTCGGAGAGATAGGTGAGATAGGCGTATGCGTTTGGGTTCAATCTGCGCTGCGGCCATTGCAGGCGGTTGACCCAGTTGGGCAGGTAGCGCCCACCCGTTTCGAGCCGGGGGCGTTGAGCGCGGGTTGCATCAGGTTGAGGGGGTTTTGCCTTGCGGATGAGACGCCTCCCGGAAAGCCCGAAAGTCGCTAGCCGGTGAGGGCGGATGCGCCCGGTCAGGATCAAAGTTAGCAAGGCGATGGCACCTGCCAGCAGGGCTGCCAGACCTGCCAGAACTGGCCAGTTGACGAATAAGGCGCTCAAAGGGTTTGGCTTGGGTAGGTCAATATTTACTTGTACAGGTAATTCGATGCTGGTGCCGTTCATGCCCAGGCTGTCCACCGCTTCAACCTGCAAGATGTGTTGACTGCTGTCTGTATAAGCGCTCAAATCCCAGCGAAAATACTCGAAGGGAGGCTCGTTATTCTCCTCCACCACTACCCCATCCACGTACAATGTGGTTCGTACCAACGGACGCCTGCGACCATCGGGGAAGTCGATCAGTACCTGGATTTCTTGTTCATCTGGCTTTAAATCGACAGGGTTGACCTGTTCCCAGAAGTTCTTTCGTCGTTCGGCTGGTATGCTGCGGGAGATTTCCAGAGACGGGAAAATAAAGGCGGGATCGGGAGGGCTCAGTTCGAAATCGAAGGTCAAGGAGGGAGAAGTGATCACCTGTTCGCCATGGCGAATTTCCACGGCCAGTTCCTGGCTACCGCCTTGTGTGATCTTGGAGTCATAAGTTATCTGGTAGATATCCCTCAGTTCTTCGAAATAACCTTCTGGGTTGGGAATGTCTTCAATACCTGAGAAAGTGAAAAATTGCCCCCCTGTCTGTTCCGACAGGCGGGAAAGCAGGATTGCCGGCTGGCTCTCGAATGCCTGCTGAGAGGCGACCAGCCAGACGAATACATGCACGCGCAGGAGGGCAGCCCGTGAAATTAGCTCCTGCAAGCCAAACGAGATATCGCCCTCCAGGGGCGGCGTTACCAGCAGGACAGCACGTTCCATCCCCGCTCTTGGTGTGGCATCAGCAGCAATATCGATAGCGCGCAGCAGGATCTCCAGCCCGGGCGATGCGTTGTCTGAATCTGGCTGGTAGCTTCCAAGCGCAGAGACCAATTCCGTTGTGTCAGAGACGTGGCTGATCTCGGGTCCAGCGGAGATCAGCAGGCTTAAGTCGTCGATACTGGAGCCGCGGCGCACCTTTGCCCAATCTAACAGCGCATCTCGGATGAACTCATACCTTGATATCCCTTGGCTATCTCGGATGCCAAAGGGAGGACCAGGGTTAAGAGCCAAAACGATTTGCACACCTGGGCGCAGCTCACGTAATTCCACCACGGGTAGCGAGCGCCCATTCTCGATAATTTGCACCTCAGAGGCCTGGACGCCGTGCACAAAGCTCGTCTGAGCATCATGCACGTCCATGAAGGTGGTGATGCGCGGAAAGGACTGGGTTTGTGGAGGGAATAGAATAGCGCTGGCGGTAGTCTGCGCTCCGGCAGTCGTTGTAACAACGAGCAACCCGATCAGCAGCATAGCCCACCAGCACGAACGGAAA
The DNA here is from genome assembly GCA_036526235.1 of Anaerolineales bacterium. Lineage (GTDB taxonomy): Bacteria > Chloroflexota > Anaerolineae > Anaerolineales > UBA4823 > DATCYX01. Next base: position 7,902 of record DATCYX010000187.1, read on the forward strand.
GGCATATGCCAATTTTAGCACAAGATCGCAGCCTAAAAAATCGGCGCTATAGGGCAATCGCATTTGGGCAATTTCCCACCACTGAAGAGAGAAAATGGGGTGTTTTGGTGGGGGTATGCCCCCACCAAAACACCCCAAAAACTCTTTTTACGGGATTGCGCATGCCCCTCAGGGCGTATGAAATTGCCCTGATCGGCGCTATAAGCCCGCAGTACTGAAATTCCACCTGGTAGATTGCCAACGATTTTTAGAAAATGACGAAAGAATGGTTGACAAGAATACACTGCGGGGCTGATTGAACCACCGATTGAAAGGCGATCTCTCAGGGGAAAAGGGGGAAAAGGATGGGTAAGGCAATCATGGTGGCGATGAACAAGAAAATAGTGAGCAGGAAGCCAACGCGGGTGTAGTCAAAGAATTTGTATCCGCCGGGACCAAAGACAAGAACGTTGGCTTTATGCCCAACCGGGGTGAGAAAGCTGGTAGCTGCGCCGATGACGACTGCCAATGTAAAGGTGAGATGGTTGGCACCTAGCTCCAGAGCGGTGTCTAGAGCGATAGGGACGACGAGAACCATGGCAGCTGCATTGGACATGGGCTGGGTGACGAGGGCGGCGAGGATATACATCCCTGCTAGAGCAGCGAGGGGACCCAACCCACCGGTCATGCCAAGGAAGAGATCTGCAATATAACGGGCTGTGCCGGAGGTCTCCATCGCCATGCCAAGAGGTAGCATGCCAGCAACTAGGAAGACGGTACGCCAGTCGATGTTTTGATACGCCTCGTCCATGGTGAGGCAGCGGGTGAGCACCATGCCAACTGCGCCGATGACCATGGCGATGGCAATATCCAGTTTGGCAAAGAGAACCAGGCCAATCACAAGAAGCATCAAGCCGATGGCGATGGGCATGCGCTTGCGGTGGTCTTGCGGGATTTTGATAGGCTCAAGGGTGAGGAAGTCATTCCCCTCCTGTAAAACTGGCAAACGATCGCGGGTACCCTGGAGTAAAAAGTCGTCACCAAATTTCAAGCTGATGTCGCGTAAGCGCTTGGTGATCAGTTCTCCATGGCGGCGGATAGCCAGGACGGTGAATCCATAGCGTTCACGAAATTGGAGCTCGCGCAGGTTATGGCCAACCATGGTTGAATAATGAGCCAAGATGGCCTCGAAAATCTCAAGGTTGGAATTGTCGATGTTGTCCAAATCCATATGGGGATGGCTTGTCAAGTCTAGACCGATATCCGTTGTGGCGCGCATCAGGCTTTCTACCGAGCCTTCGATCAAGAGAATGTCATCCGGCTGGATAACCGTGTTACGGTCGACGGCAGCCAAGGTTTTTTCCTCACGCACAACAGCAATCACAGTGAGATCATAGTCAGCACCCAGCCTAGATTCCAGAAGTGTGT
>DATCYX010000188.1:0-11735 GCA_036526235.1 Anaerolineales bacterium
AAGCAGGGGAGAAAAAACATAGCCGCTGCGTGGGATTCGGGCGGAGGTTAAGAATTCTTCCGGGGAGATATCCAATCCCGAAGTTGGAAGGGCTGCTGCGATTTCTTCTAAGCGCCAGCCGGCGAAAATTCTGAAGGTAACATGGGTGGGCGTCGCATCCTGGAGCGCATGGGCAATCTCTATCGCATTCATGGCTGGGCTCAGGTTGTAATCCCCTGCCTGCAAGGTTGTATCCAAGCCGCTATACAGCAGAAAATTGCGGAATGCCTCGACGCTGGTAATCATCCCTTCTGCCTGCAAACGTTGAATAACCGAGGCGGTTGGCTCGCCAAAATCGACCCTAAAAAGGCGTGCTTCTCCAAGTGGAATGGGCGGACGGGTGAGTGATTCTTCTTGCAGGGTGAGCAAGGTAGCGTAGTATAGCTGCTGAGTGTAGCTAAGCTTATCGGTAGGCAGCCCAAATGTCTGCGCCGCGCGGCGTGGAATCACCAAGGTGATGTTTAGGATGACTAATATCAGCACACATAGGGAGAAAAATAAAAGCAGGCTGAGACCAGCTAGGAGTGGTGAGCGTCGTTTCATTGATCGAAGGCCCTAGTCTCTGTGTTTTCTGGCATCGAGAAATGTTTGCAGGATGTAGGTGGCAGCTAACTCGTCGAGGTGCCCGCTTCGTTTGGCACGTGATACACCTAACTCCAATCGCGCAAGACGGGCGGCTTGTGTGCTACCGCTTTCATCCCACAGGGTCACAGGCACTCGAGTTTGCGTGCGGATGGCAGCCGCCAGGCGGGCAGAACGGCGTCCTTGCGGTGTGGGATTACCCTCCTCATCAATTGCCTGGCCGACCACGATCAAGCCCGCACCATGCTCGCTAGCCAGGTCAGCGATAGCGGCCGCGTCGATGGGTCGCGATACATGGCGCAGGACGGTTAACGGGTTGGCGATGGTTCCACTGGGATCACTGATGGCGATTCCCAGATTCTTTTCTCCGGGGTCAACGGCTAAGATTCTCATTGATTACAATCCGAAAAGGTAGGACCGGTAGGCGCGGCCACCAGTGTGGAGTCAGTCGGATGACTGGCGGAGCCTCCATAGGCAAGGCGGCGCTCAGCCGTGCCACCGCTTGATCTGGGGGGATGCCTAGGAGAAGGTTTGTGACTTGCGCTGGCTGGATGTCTGCCTTGAGGTCTCGTACGGCAGTGACCCTCCAACTAGCGATGATTTCGTCTTCCGTGATAGGTGGTGAGTCTTGTCGGAGGACGATATCTCCAGGCACAGGGACAAAACCATTTGGCAAGTTTGTATCCAAGAGCACGACCGCCAAGTTTTCCAAATCGGAACGAAACACGCTGAGTATCTGGAATTCCAGGCGCAGATTGAGTTGAAGCTGTTCAGAGGGCTGGTCGCTGCTTGGTGTATAAGTCTCGTCCAGCACTTTGGTAATGGTTAGTGTTGGTGTAAAGAGCAGGTCGTCGGGAGCAAGTTGCGATTGGACTTCATTCAAGGCAGATGTTCTTAGCGCAGTCTCCAGTTTTTCGTATAGCCGCTTCCTGTCTTGGATGGTTGGCACGGGAAGAGTGCGCTCGGTGCCACCAGCGGTTGGAGCAGGATTTGTCGCAGCTAGGATCAACCCGAAATTCCCTTCGATGGCGTTCAGGCTCCCAGCTGGCAAGTTACTTCCTTTGCCAGGGGTGACAGCTCGCACTGCCAGCGTGGTTGTAATACCCGGACCGGCGGCGACCTCGACGGCTTCAATGGTAGCAAAACGTACTGATGGATCAGACACTGCGCGCACTACCAATCCAACAGGGATTTTCACGGGCTGGTCGCTCAGGTTTGTGAAAACTACATTACCCGTTGATGGTTTATCGGCAACTTGATCAACCCCACTGGCTTCGATGCTATCGCGCCCCTCAACGATCACTGAAACCGGTCGGGCAGGTACTATGCCTGAATAGTTGATATCCTGCTGGTCTGGGTCGGCGCGCACGGAAATGGTGAGTTGCTGGCTCTGGGTCTCGGGAGTGAGGGACACCTCCGCCCCGGGTAGGAGTACAGCTGCCAAAGCCAGCAAGGCGATTACTCCCAAACCGAAGAATCCCAATCTTGCGAATGGTTTCGATAGCCAGGCAGGAGTGGGGGGATGTGCTCCCTGGCGCAGTTCCTCCAACGCTTCGCTCGTCAGAAGCGGGCGAGCGACGAATTTTGTCGCTTGGCGCACCCGGTGCTGTCTATCTACCCTCCAATGAGCGCTCTGCGCCTGGCGTAAATTCTTGAATACAGGTATAGCAAGGTAATGGGCGTGAAAGCGTACCAGCGGGTCATTGGTGACCAACGCCAGTTGTGCTCCCAGGGAATTGCTGTGCCGATGCAGGAGCACCAGGTCTACACGGCGGCGCAAAACGCGACCGTGTTCAGGCCATAACAACAATATACGCCCGGTCTGTCCCCAGTTCATTTTGTCTCGGGTAGATATTACATCATCATGTGGGTCCAAGCGCAGAATTTGTGTTTTCATTCAACCGCTCTCAAGATGGACAATCCGCACGCTTGTTTGGGATGACGGTAAAATCAAATGGGTCAGTGTAGACAGAATAGTAGCTCACATCTTCCAGCAGTTCGTATTGACCTTCAAAATATGAATTGAATATTATACGAAAAGTGTTTACTGGGGAGATCGATTCGTAGAGGGATTTATTTCCTCCGTCCGGAAGGTAATAGGCATTAAGAATGGTTGTACGTTTATTGGGAGGGCTGCCAATTGAGCCGTGATCTCCCTGAAGGATGATGATTGGTGGGACGGGTGAGTTGGCGATCATAGTTGGGATGAGCTCAAGTAAGCGTTTGTTCAAGTAGATCACCTGATCGCGGTATCCGGGTTTGTACTCTTTATCAAAATCGGTAAACTCTCCATTTGGACCGAATACATAGGGAGGGTGCGGGGTCACCAGGTGTGCGAAGACGAACTTGGGACCCGGGATAGTTGGTAGGACATGCAATTGTTCGAGATCAAAGAGGATCAAATCCCGGTGGATTTTTCGAGGATTGTCAAAATCTGGCTGGAATATCTTTGGCAAGACGACAGCCCCATCAGCCAGAAGCAGGCCTGCCGACGTCCTTAGCAGCAGCACCTCAAATCCATTCGGCCCGCCTGCGATTTGCAGCTTGTGGAATAAGTCATTGGAGGGAGATAGGTAAATGTCGGCATCTTCCCATTGTGTGCCCTTAAATCCGGTCTCAAACGCGATGGTTGTATATCCTAGATTTTTAAAAGCCTGCCGCACTGCGCTGTGTCGGATTAACTCTTCAATGCCCACCCGTGTCTTACGTCCAGGAGAATAGCCTGGATCTAAAGATTGCAGGTAGTCCATATTTAGGGATGACGAGAGAGATAGCTGAGTTTGTACATAATTGCTCTGGCTGCAGCGGGCGACGTAGAAACCCATTGCCTCCAATTGGCTCAGGAATGGGGTGTTATCCAGTTCGAACTCTTCTATCAAGGTGTCGTCGCGAGCGTAGGCATCCAGGATGATGTAGTAGACATCGGGCGCGGGTCGATCGGAGGGGAGATGTAATCCTGCGATATTGATCTGACCTGGCGCTTCCGTAGTTGCGGACATGCTTCTTAACCCAAATAATCCAATTTGGGCCAGGGGTAGAGCCAAAGCGACCACAGTAACCAAGTTGAGCAGACGATTCAAACCAGAGAATGGATTTTTTGTCCGGTAAACCCAGATCATGGATGCCAGCAATATACCCATCCAGATGGGTGCCAAAATGCGATGTCTTCCTAGACTGATACCAAAAAGAGCTGATCGTTCCAGTGAGTTGTAAACGTGCCCATAAGAATAGAAAAGAGCTAATGCCAAAGTTGTCAATACAGCAGCTTTGGTTGTATCGTTGAACAGACTCCTCAGGGCGAGATATATTAGGACGCCGATCATCAGGGAAATGAACATGGCGCGCAAGGCGACCATGATCTTGATCTCCTCGATGTTATGCGCGAGCAGGGCGACCACCGGGTAAGCGGCAATCAGCAGGGGGTGGAGTATAGGAAATTGATACGCTTGTTTCTTGTCCAAAACACGATCCTCCCGCCCCATGTGCGGGTTGCGGAGGGGGTGATCAATCATTACACCCTTTGCGTTGATTTTCTACCAACTGGTAATTATACGGCTCTTCGTAGCTTGAATAATAACTGACATCATCTAAGAGCGGTACCTGGAGGCCGAAATAATGATTGAATATCAGGCGGAAGGTGTTGACAGGGCTGATACCCTCATAAAGCAAAGCATCCCCTCCATCAGGTAGATAATATGCATTTAATATGCTCATCCTGCGCTTGGGATCCACCAGCACTGCCCCATGATCCCCCTGGATGACGATGATTGGAGGTATCTCAGATGTGGCAAGGATGTTCTCTAAGATGGGCACAATTTGCCGGTTGATGAAGATCACCTGGTCGCGGTACCCGGTTTTCGAGTCGGGATGTTCATGGACTGGCTCACCATTTGGGCCGAAGATGTAAGGCCAGTGAGGGGTGATGATGTGGGCAAAGACGAACTTAGGACCTGGTATAGCAGGAATTTGTCTCAATTGCTCCAGTTGGAATAGTATCCGCTCGCGGTGCGCTTGATCGCGTTTCTCCCAATCTGGGGGTAGTTTAAGAATTGCTGCGCCTTCGATGAACAGGCGGGCAGCAGTGGTCCGCAGGAATGTTTCTTCGAAATCGTTGATTTCTGCTGATACAAGTGGGGCCAGGTATATATCCGCGTCACTCAGGCGGGTAGCGTCATAGCCCGTGTCTGTAGCGACGACGGTGTAGCCTAAGTCTTCCAATAACGACCGCACCGCGCTATGCTGGATTAAGTCTGCCAAGCCAGTCCGTCGCCGGTTTTCTGGGTTGAACTGCCGGCCCAAATTATCCAGATAATCGTAGTTTAGTGAAGAAGCCATAGATAGCTCAGATTGGCCGTAATTGCTCTGGGCACAGCGTGCGACGTAAAACCCCATTTGCTCAATTTGATCGATAAAAGGGGTATTATCCAAGTCATAGTATTTCTTGAGCATATCATCGCGCGAATAACTGTCCAGAATTAGATAATAAATATCTGGAAGAGGGCGGTTTGGGTCGATTTGGGCACTGGAAAACACTTTTGAATTTGCTGAGCCAATTCTGACCGATCGAAGGCTGATTTGGTATGCACTGATCTGTCCCAGCGGCATGGTGAGCGCAATTAAGGCGATGATATTGGCTCGATTACTTAATGGCTGCAGATCACGCCTTGATTGAAATCCCCGCCAAAAGGAAAAACCAGCCAATGCCATCCAGAGCGGCGCCAGCAAGCGATGGCGACCGATGTTCATCCCTAGGATTGAGAAACCTTCAATAGCGTTATAGACATGCCCATAGGTGAAGAATAAGATCAGCAAAAATGAGGTGAGCAAGCCTGCTCGATGATTATCCCTGTATACGGCTTTCAACAAGATATAAAGGATTGCGGCACTTGCCAACCCTACCAGCAACGGGCGCAGCGCTGAGTTAATCTCGGTTTGCTCAATATTATGCGCCAGGAAAGCCACAACCGGGTAGGCGGTGAATAGAAAGGGGTGCAAAATGGGGATTTTGCGCATTACTTGCGTGCCTCCATCAGGTAGAGGGAGCGTTGCGAATCTTGGATGGCCTCTACCCGATGGATGGTGTAACGCGATGCGAAGACCTGCTCAAAATTAGCCTGCGTGTACTCGGTAAAGATATCCTCTCGAGAGGCAAGCAAGCGCTGTACCTGGGAATCACCCTTGGGAATAAATTCAATCAACAACCATTGGCTTAATCCGTGCAGGAATGAAGCCAGACGCTGCAAAGGGACATTATTGGCGATTGCTAGATGGTGGATCAAAGCCAGAGCCATTACCGCGTCAGCCGGACCGCGTTCAGCGAAGGCCTGCCGTTCTCGGTTTTCCCAGCCAATCCCTGGACTCGGGTTAGTCAAGTCAAGCAGCAGCGGCAGCAGGTTTGTTTCCGACTCTTTGCGGCATTCCCGGTAATTCAACTCCACTGCCCCTGGGTCGATGTCGAAAGCAGTTGTCTGGATTCCCATTTGGCTGGCAATACGGCTAAATAGCCCGGTATTGGCTCCCAAGTCCCAAATGCTTTTCGGGTGGAAAAAATCCAGATATTCGCGCACAAGCGCTTTTTTGTGCTCCAGCCCGCTGGAGGTATAGTTAGTATCGGTGTAGTACTCGCTCCAAGCAGTACCCTCTGGCGACCAACTCAACCCGCGGATAGCCGATTCCAAGCTGTCAATCCAGCCCAGCATGGCAGTTTTTCCCATCTTCCGCTCGCCAGGCAAGCTGCTGGAGGCATAGCGCTTCTGCGATGCAGCGTGCAGATGGATGTGCATTTGCAAAGGCCAGTTAAAGCGCGTCTTCCAGGGAAGCAACCGGCTAGCCAGGTCTAGCGGTACTCCATCGATATATATCCGTAGTAATTGACCCATACGAATATCACGGTGGGACATCAGGCTAAGCGGTGCCAGGAAGTGCTGACAAAATTGACGGTAGGCGATCCAAGGTTGCCCCTCAGTGTAGATTTCGAAGGAGAGTGTATCGATCAAAACCGGCTTACCCTGATGATATTGAATATTGTATGCGGAGCTGTCTTTGAGCACCATGCCATGCTCAAGAGCGCGTTTCTGAATCTCAAGGGTAACCTGAGCTGCGTCTTTGAGCTGGCTGAAACTCCACTCATAGGGGTAAGAAATGAACGGAATTGTCTCAGGCTGGATAACTTTCCAGGCTAAGCTTGGGTCTGGCGGGGTAACACTCACCTCATCGTGGGGGATGAGCAATCCGTCTTTCACCAGGCTTTGATAAAGACCAGAATCCATCAGGTGGGTATAGTGCTCCTGATAGAAACGGTTCACTTGGCGAAAGAGGGTGCCGTCCAAAGTGAACAGGTGCCCGCTCGGATCACGAAAAGAGGCTTCAACCGAGCGGGTAAGGCCTTGGAAATTGGCTGAGGTCATTCTTCTTTTCTTTGATCTGCTCGCGAGAATAACTTCCGGAAGAAGTCGGTGATCTTTTTCCAATACGATTTGATGATGAAGGCGCTTCCAACCAGCGCTGCAAGCAGCAGTTGCAAGATAAAGCTGCCTGAGCCAGGATCCAGATATGCTGGATTTGCTTTGGCGGGCGCAGTAACTATTTCTACCAAGGGCGAAAGGATTGACATGATTGACATATTTTCTTTGACTCACTTTTGTTGATAGGATGTAATCGCCTGGATTACTCTCATCTGGTCTGCTTCTTCCAGATGAGCGTGAAATGGCAGGCGCAATAATTGGTCGCTGATTTCCTCGGTAACAGGGCAATCACCTGGAATCCCTCCGAGGCGTCTACCCATTTCGGATAGGTGAAGGGGTTGATAATGAAATACGCTTTGGATGCCTCTATGTTTTAAGTATGAGATCAGTGACTGGCGAATTTCAAGGGAGGGTAGCAGCAAGTAAAACATGTGATAAGGCTGCTCGCAGTGTTGTGGGACGATTGGCAATCGCACATTGAATTGTTCTGCCCAGCTTGCCAGCCCTTCGTAATACCTGTCCCAGATGGCCTTGCGGCGCGCCTGTATAACCTGACGCTTTTCTAATTGTGCGTAAAGAAAAGCTGCCAGGATATCCGAAGGCAAGTAGCTCGAGCCAATATCGACCCAGGTGTATTTATCCACCTGCCCGCGGAAGAAACGGCTGCGATTAGTGCCCTTTTCGCGGATGATCTCTGCCCGCTCAATGTATTCAAGCTCGTTTATGAGCAGGGCGCCTCCTTCTCCGCAGGAGATATTTTTTGTCTCGTGGAAGCTCAACGTGGCCATGCATCCAAAGGTCCCCAGGAGTTTTTCCTTATACTTTCCGAACAAACCGTGGGCGTTATCTTCGACCACCGGGATGTTGTATTTTTCGGCGATTTTCAAAATATCGTCCATCTCGCAGCCCACACCCGCATAATGCACAGGGAGGATCGCTTTGGTGCGTTCATTGACCAGCCCCTCGAGCTGGTTTTCATCCAGGTTGAGCGTATCTGGACGAATATCGATAAACACTGGCTGAGCGCCGCGCAGTACGAAGGCATTTATCGTGGACACAAAGGTGAAGGAGGGTACGATTACTTGATCCCCTGGTTGGACATCTAACAACAGGGCAGCCATCTCCAGGGCGTGTGTGCAGGAGGTAGTCAGCAAAACTTTTCGTGCACCTAATTCTTCCGCAAGGATATCTTGGCAGAGGTGTGTGTAGTATCCATCGCCGGAGAGGTGCAGCCTGCTAACCGCTTCAGTGATATACGCCAGTTCGTTGCCGACCAGAGCTGGGCGATTGAAATCGATGAAAATCTCTTTATCCAATGATTATCCTTTGCCAACAATGTAATCTAACGCATTCGGGCCGGTCATAAACATCAAGTCCAAAATAGATACCTGTGGGTCAAAAGGGGGGTAAAGCTGTTCGTAATCGGGGTAATTGTACTCCATATATTCTAATCTAATCCCTGCCAAGTCAAATTGGGATTGGTCAATATAGCTTTTTGCAGCCGGACCTGTTATATAGTGGTCTGCTCCCAGGCAGTTCACAATTTGGATGAGCCGCTCAGTTTTGGTGCCGGTCACTGTAAGCGAAGATGAACGAACAAACTGAGTATCCATAATTCCCAGCTCTTTAGATAGGGCAATGGTTAGCTCGATGGTGAATTCAGCCAGCAATTCCTGGGGTTGGCGGAGATATGCCTCAAGTAGATCGGCATAACGCGAGAAAAAAGGTGCTTTCCCGTAAGATTGTGATAAGGTCATCCAATGCTTGCGATTCCAGGGTTGGTGATTATCAATAATTACTTCATTGATCGGTGTATGATGGAGCGGAGCGGTATGGCTCTGGACGGGGATCGTTAACCATATAGTTCCTTGGTGAGTCTTGATCCGGTTGCGATTACGCCAGCCATGTTTGTCGAATTGGACATCATCGTAAAATACAAAGATATCGGCTTTATGTATCTGGTGAAAATAGCCACGCCAGGGGATATAAGATGGCTGCAGTAGGACACACTTCATGCAGCCTCGACCTTGTCCTCGATTCCCGTGATGTAACCTTCCCCATGGCGTATCGATTCTCTGACCACATAAGCCGGGCGATCCATGCTGCGGTCGAAGATGCGTGCCAGGTATTCGCCGATAATCCCCAGGGCGAATAACTGTGTGCCACTAAATATCGATATAATGGACGCCAGGAATGGGAATCCTGGAATACTGCCAACCAAGAAATAGATTGCCAGGACGTACAGGAAGATAGCGATTCCGACAAAAGTAAAAATGAAACCTAACATGCTGGTGATGCGTAGAGGTACGGTGCTAAATCCGGTTAGCACGATCATCGTATATTGCACTAATTTGAAAAAGTTGTAATTTGAGCGTCCAACTGTGCGTGGCATTTCTGTGACTACGGCATTGGCGAAGCGGGTCGTGCCCCATGCAAGAAGCACGTCCAGAACGACATTTGGATTTTGATAGTCAGCAAAAGCGCCGCGCAAATAAGCACGGAAAGCCCGGAAACTGGCGAAATCACGTATATTCTTGACGCCCATCACGTAAGCCAACAAGCGGCGGATGATCATCGAGAAGATGTTCCGCCACCAATTTTGCGGTTGCTTGTGGGGTATGCCGTATACAACGTCGTTACCCTGGGATAATACGTCGAGCAATTTGTGGATCTCCTCAGGGGGGTGCTGCAGGTCATCATCCATGGTGACGATGATTTCATAACGAGCTTGGCGCACCCCGCACAAGAGAGCGTTGTGTTGTCCATAATTACGCATCAAGTTGATACCAGACGCCCATGAATAGGTTTGTATCAACTGATCGATGATCTCCCAGGAGCGATCGCGGCTTCCATCATTGACAAGGATGACCTCGTACACGGGTGCCAGCGATGGTAGAACTTTAGCTAGGCGCTCTACCAAGTCTCCAAGGGTGCTCTCGCTGTTATAAACCGGGATAACGATTGACAAATTCTTCATAGGCGATTTCAGGCAACATAATCACTGACCGAGGCTACGCGACTAGGTACTCCTTAAATTCAAGTGGGAGAATTTGATCAATTGGTGGCGCATTTCAGCCTCTGCTTTACACGGTTAACAGTATTCTGCCCCTCGAGCGGCAGCCCATCTTGTCCTTGAATCCTTTTCCAGGTCTCGCATAGGATGCTATTCATGCGGAATGTTAACTGGTGCGCTTCATTAGTTAATTCTCTTGCCTTTTCCCATCTCCCGGTCCGGGCGTAGCCTTCGATGTAAGGAAGCAGTTCGGTTGCATTGACCTCATACAGGCGGTGGTTCAATTGGAATGCTTGCTCACCCAGGCGTACCACCTCAGCCCAATCACTTTGTTGGCGAGCTAGATCTGCTTTCTCAAAATAAAAACACCAGTTCGGCTCCGGTTCATCTCCAAAGTACGCTTTTGGGGGCATCGCGGGTGGGGTAGCTGTGGCTTGGATAAATCCAAGATCAGATAACGACAATACCCTCGAAAAATATAGCGGTTTTTGCGGAGTTTTGGCATCCGTAGCTGGATCGATAACCTTTGCACAACCGGGTGGGCTATAGTAGATTGCCAAAGCTTGGGATGTTGTTCCACTAAAATATAGTGCCCGATAAGTTTCGTTTACCTCTTGACCTTTTTCGAAGCCTTCCAGCTTGCTCCCCAAGCGAGATTCGATATTATAAAACATGTAGGATAGCTCTGACGATGGTTGCGCAGGATTATAGGTGTAATTCAAGGGTGCAGTTAATGAATTATCGCTGTAATAAATAAATGGCAATTCGGCGGAGAGAAGCATTGTTCCAGGCTGGATACCAGGTGCTCGCCAGACAAGTTGCCAGAATAAGGCTTTCTGTGAATTCCATTCCCGACGGTAGAGATTGGCAAGCTGTTCGTGCATTCCGCTTGCCAGACCCAGAAGCGTTGCGAGGATCAGCACATTTAAGATTCGGCGTTTGGGCAGGAGCTCCAAGACCCCGGCGAGGAGAAGGCTGGCGCCCAGGTTAAAGGCTAGGGTGAAGCGATCCCATGGAAAACGCAGCTCGATCGGTAGATTTGTTACCCAAAATGGGATGCCTGCAAACAGTAAACCTGCCAGACCAAGGAATATGGCTTGGCGAGACCAATGCCGGGTTTCTCCAGTCGGTGAGCCGCCTGACGTCTGCAAATCGAACCGGGATAGATATATCATTGCCAATGCGATCGACAGGGCTGTGACAAAAAGGTAGAGAACGGTTGGTCCCATGCCGTAACTTGTTTGTCTTGGAATGTTGAGTACCTGGCCCCACGCTATTAGGCTTGATTCGACGATGTCTTGCGCCACTGTTGTTGCGATCTCTCGTAAGGCAATTATGGGCGATTCGCTTAATTTATCGAAAATGCGTACCTGGCCCCGGGGAGAGACGTGGATGAACAAGCGCCAAATCAGAAATGCCGCAATCACCGCGACAAATGGCAGCCAGCGAATTGTTACACTAGTTAGGCGTTTGGTAAGACCGTTGCCCTTCGGTTGGACCACCAACCAAAGAATAATTGGGCGTAGCAGTTCGAGCCCGAAGAAGTATTCGTCGGTGAACATGCACCAGGCAGAAAGAATGCAGGAGAGCAAAATCAGCGGCCAAAAGTACCTCGGCTTGCGGATCGCCCAAATCAT
>DATCYX010000189.1:0-2357 GCA_036526235.1 Anaerolineales bacterium
GACCTCATTCACATACACCCCCAGGAAGACCGCATCGGCATCCGATTCATTTGGGATATGATATGGCTGGCTTATCGCACGGGTAGTATCGGGTATGTTGGCGTCTACGCCAAGCTTGACTCCAATCCGCCCGGAAGATGGGGCTGATTGGTAAATGACGGTATCTGTCCCTGGATTGACATCATCCTCATGTTGGGTCAGGAAATCCCAGCCGCCCATCCCAACCGTCACCTGCTCGTTGACCACGATGTTGCCGCATCCCACCTGGGCATTAAAGTTCACCACATTCGGACCCGAGACCACGTTAATATGCTGCGGATCGATGGAATAGCCGCTGCGTGTGGCGGTCAGCGTGTTGGGCCCCGGCTGCACCTGCATGCTATAGACGCCGTCGAGGCCGCTGGTAGCCGTCACGCCGCGGATATCCTTGACCACCGCGCCGGCGATCGGAAACTGACCGGAATCTTTGATCGCGCCGGATACCGTGGACGTTTGCCCACCCCCTCCACCGCCTCGCATCAGGACAGGCAAGTAAATCGGGTTCGGGGGACCGTCAGGGCCAGCCAAGGCCCCAGAGACAGAGAATAACAAGGAAAAAATGATGAGGAGCCCAAACAACTTCTTCATATCATTACTCCTTTCGACCTTGCGGTGAGGCACAGTTTGAGATTTTTTACAGCAAACAGTAAGGAGATCTATTTTCGATTTTACCTAGTACCTATTTCCCATTAAATATAGCAAAACATATTATTAATGTCAAATTAAATTTTTTGTAATTTCAGTAAATCACGATTTTAGTTGACAAAAGGCCAACTTCGGTAGAAGGTTAAGGTGCCAATACCCAACCAAAACCGAAGGAGGCCTGCCCCAATGATACCCGAATATCGGTTGACCGCCGAAAATATACGTCAACAAACGATGAAAACCCTGACAGAGCACCTTACGTTGCAAGCCAACGGCTATCTGTGCACCACGGAGATGGTGCTGGATGTGATCTTGAAAGCCAGTGCCGAGCGTAGCAGCGTCGAAGCGGCCTGCCAGGACCTGGCTGGCGTGGTTGCCAGCAACACGGTGCGTGAATATCTGAATGCAGCCCTGAAGGTGGCACAACTGCGAGAACAGGAAGCGGAGATGAATGCAGCTCTGGCGGCAAGCATCCCGGAAGCGATGAAGCGAGAGGGGATCGAAGTGGCCATCGATTTGCATGACGAGCCGTTTTATGGCAAGCGTCCCGACCTGTTGGCCGTGACCTGCAGAGGGCAAGCCAAGCAGGGCACCACTCACTTCATCCGGATTGCCAGCGCCTATGTCATCTGGCGGCAGGTACGCCTGACTTTGGCGATCCACTACCTGCTGCCTGGCGAAGAGAAGTTGGCCGTACTCCAGACCCTGCTGTCCAGGCTGAAAACCCTGAACTTCACCTTCCGGGTGCTCTACCTGGACAAAGCCTTTGCTGCCGGGCCGATCATCCGCTTTCTGACCGATATTGGTCAACCTACCATCATTGCCTGCCCCATTCGCGGCAAACAGGGCGGTACCCGCGCCCTCTGCCGCGGCCGCCAAAGCTATCGCACGGACCACACCTTCAAGGATGGCACCACCGCCGACCTGGCCCTGTTCGCCAGCCTGGTGCCTGATAAGACCGGCAAGCGCCGCCGCAAGTGGCTGGCTTTTATCGTCATTCATCTCCACTGGTCACCTCAACAGATCTATGCCCGCTATCGCCGACGTTTCGGCATCGAGTGTAGCTATCGCTCCATGCGTCAAGTGCGAGCTCATACCACTTCGCGTAATCCCGCCTTGCGATTCTTCCTTTTGGCTGTGGGTTTGATCCTGGTTAATACCTGGGTCTTCTTGCGCTGGGTGTTTGCCCGCTTGATCGCTCCAGGTCCTCGTCGAGTAGACCCTAAACACTTCCGCTTTCACCGCTTTACTCGCCTGCTTGTTCGCGCTGTGGAGGCCATTTATGATCCTGTCATGTCCGTCCAGACTCATGTTTTACCTGAATCTGTGATTTACTGAAATTGTAAGGAAATCAGTCCAGATCGCCTTTTTCTAAATCTTGCATTTCATAGTGAATTGTGCTAAAATCTTGGCGCGGCGCAGCAGGGATTTATTCCAGCGATAGCCGCGGTTCTTTTGTTCTAAAAAGTAGTGGTACTGGAAAAAATCGCTCTCGAGGAGTGATTTTATTATCTCTAAGTAAAGGATGTTACCATGCCCCCCTCATTTCTAACTAAAGAGGGCCATAAGAAATTACAAGAAGAGCTCGATTACCTGCGTACCGTCAAGCGCCAGGAGGTAGCCCAACGCCTCCACGAGGCCATGGAAGGCGGCGAGCTGATCGAAGATGCTGA